>DAOLDO010000609.1:2377-4410 GCA_035327325.1 Chloroflexaceae bacterium
CGCGGGGGCGCGGGGGACCTGGTGCCGCACCAGCTTCCTGCGCGGCGCGGGGGCGCGGGGGACCTGGTGCCGCACCAGCTTCCTGCGGGGCGCGGGGGCGCGGGGGGGCCAGGTGCCGCACCAGCTTCCTGCGCGGCGCGGGGGCGGAAGCGGGGGCGCGGGGGAACCTGGTTCCCCCGCCTAATGCTGCTGGGCGCCGACGTGCAGGTGCGCGTTGTAGCTCGAGCGGACCAGGGCCCCCGACTCGACGTGGCGGAACCCGCGCCGCAGCCCCTCCTCCCTGAACTGGGCGAACTCGGCCGGGGTGACGTAGCGGTCGATCGGCCAGTAGCTGCTGTCGGGGGCCAGGTACTGCCCGATCGTCATCACATTCACATCGGCCCCGCGCAGCGCGTCCATCACCGCCAGCACCTCGTCGTTGGTCTCGCCGGCGCCGACCATCATGCCGCTCTTGGTGACCAGCAGGGGGTCGAAGGCGCGGGCGCGGGCCAGCAGCTCGACGCTCTGGTCGAAGCCGGCGCGCGGGCGGAAGCGCCGGAACAGCCGCGGCACCGTCTCGATGTTGTGGTTGAGCACGTCGGGGCGGGCCTCGAGCACCGTCCGCAGCGCGTCCCAGTTGCCGTCGAAGTCGGGGATCAGCACCTCGATCTTGCAGTCGGGGGTGCGCTCGCGGATCAGCTCGATCGTGCGCGCGAAGATGTGGGCCCCGCCGTCGGGCGCGTCGTCGCGGTTGACCGAGGTGAGCACGGCGAACTTGAGCCGCAGGTGGGCCACCGAGTCGGCCACCCGCTCGGGCTCGCCCTCGTCAATCGGCCCGGGCTTGCCCTTGCCGATCGCGCAGTAGCGGCAGCCGCGCGTGCAGGTGTCGCCGAGCAGCAGGAAGGTGGCCGTGCGGTGGTTCCAGCACTCGCCCAGGTTGGGGCAGCGGGCCTCCTCGCAGACCGTGTTCAGGCCCTTCTCGCGCATCAGGCGGTGCACGTCCTGGTAGTTCTCGCCCGAGGGCGCGCGGGCCTTCAGCCACTCCGGGCGCTTCGGGCGCGCGGGCGCGGCCGGGGCGGGGGCGCCGGCGGGCGGGTTGGCGACAAGCGGGATCAGCTCAGGCATATGTGGGGCACTTTCTAGCAGACGCAGCCCTGTTTCCTGTGTATTGTACCGCAAGCTTCAAGCCTCGGTCGGCCCCAGCGCCACAGCGAAGACCGCGGCGAAGTGGGCGAGCAGGCGGGCTTCGACCGCGGCCACCGGCGGCGCGGCGCCGAGCAGCTCCTCAAGCGAGGTGACCGCCCGCCCCGCGATCCCGCAGGGCACGATCATGCCGAAGCCCGCCATGTCGGGGCAGACGTTGAGCGCGAAGCCGTGCGAGGTGACGCCCGCGGCGCTCAGCCTGACCCCGATCGCGCAGACCTTGGCGCGCCCCCCGTCCACCCAGACCCCCGTGAGGCCCGGCACGCGCTCGCCGGACAGCCCGTAGTCGGCCAGGGTCTCGATGATCACCTGCTCGAGGCCGCGCACGTAGCGCCCCAGGTCGCCGCCGTGCTGGGCCAGCTTGAGGATGGGGTAGCCCACCAGCTGCCCGGGGGCGTGGTAGGTTACGTCGCCGCCGCGGTCCGTGGGCACCAAGGCGACGCCGCGGGCCGCCAGCTCGTCGGGCGGCAGCAGCACGTTGGCGGGGTCGGCGCGCACCCCGAGCGTGATCGTCGGCGGGTGCTCGAGCAGCAGCAGCGTATCGGGGGCCTGCCCGGCCGAGCGGGCCGCCGCCAGCCGGCGCTGCAGGGCCAGGGCCTCCGCGTAGGGCGTCAGGCCGGCACGCACGAGGCGCACGTTGCGCAGGGCGGGGGTGGTGATCATACGAGCAGTATACCATCGGCGCGCGGGGCGCGGCCCCGTTCTCGCAGGGGGCGTCCCTGCCACCCGTCTGATTGCGAGAGGGTCGCCGCCGGCCCTCTCGCGCTCTCCCGGCGCGAGGGCTTCGCCCTTCGAACCCTTCCAGCAGCTTGGCCCTGCCGTGCCGGCCGGCCCTGCTGCCATGCCCCGTG
>DAOLDO010000610.1:0-4409 GCA_035327325.1 Chloroflexaceae bacterium
GGTGGCTCTGCTTGGCGAGCACGCCGGCGAGGCCCGCGTGCTCGCCGGGGGCCAGAGCCTGGTCCCCCTGATGAACATGCGCCTGGCCACCCCGGCCATGCTGGTGGACATCAACAAGATCGCCGACCTGGCCTACGTGCGCCCGTGGGACGGCGGCCTGGCCATCGGGG
This sequence comes from Chloroflexaceae bacterium, assembly GCA_035327325.1. Lineage (GTDB taxonomy): Bacteria > Chloroflexota > Chloroflexia > Chloroflexales > Chloroflexaceae > CAIWXH01. The sequence goes on from DAOLDO010000610.1 coordinate 171, forward strand.
CTATGACCCGCGACAGCGCCCTCGAGCGCGACGCCGAGGCCGCCCGCCGCCTGCCCATGCTGGTCGAGGCTTCGGCCTGCGTGGGCCACCCGGCGATCCGCAACCGCAGCACGGTGGGCGGCAGCATCGCCCACGCCGACCCGGCGGCCGAGCTGCCCGCGGCCCTGCTCGCCCTCGACGCCGAGCTGGTCGTGCGCGGCCCCGGCGGCGAGCGCACCATGCCCATCGGCGACTTCTTCCAGGGCTACCTGCAGACGTCTATGGCGCCCGAGGAGCTGCTGGTCGAGCTGCGCGTGCCGGGCCTGCCCGCGGGCGCCGGCAGCGCCTTCCTCGAGTTCGCCCGCCGCGCGGGCGACTACGCCCTTGCCGGCGACCTCGCCGCCGTGGCCCTCGGCGCCGACGGCACAATCGCCGACGCGCGCCTGGCCCTCTGCGCCGTCGGGCCCACAGCCCTGCGCGCCAGCGCCGCCGAGGCCGCCCTCAGGGGCCAGCGCCCCGGCCCCGAAGCCTGGATGGCCGCCGCCGCCGCCGTGCGCGAGGCCATATCCGAGCCCCCCTCCGATATCCACGGCTCGGGCGACTACCGCCGCCACCTGGCCGGCGTGCTCACCAGACGGGCGCTCGCCAGGGCCGCGAGCCGCGCTTCGGCCGCCTAAGCGCGGCGCATGGTTTACCACGAAGAGCCCGAAGGCCGCGAAGGGAGGGAGGACGGTAGGAGCCAGCCGGGCCTCACCGAGCCGCTCGGGCGCCAGGGAAGAACGGGCGGCAGGGCCGCCCTCAGCTCTTCGTGAGCTTCGTGGCCTTCGTGGTGAACGCCTGAACCCCATCACGAGAGGAGCGACACACGTATGGACGATATTGACCTGATCACCATCAGACCGACCGTGAACGGCGTCGCCCGGCGCCTCGCCGTCGAGCCGCGCCGCACCCTGGCCGACATGCTGCGCGAGGACCTGGGCCTCACAGGCACCAACCTCGGCTGCGAGCACGGCTCATGCGGGGCCTGCACCGTCCTGGTGGACGGGCAGAGCGTGCGCAGCTGCCTGCTCTTCGCCGTGCAGACCGACGGTTGCCAGGTCCAGACGGTCGAGGGCATGGCCCCCGACGGGCAGCTGCACCCGCTCCAGCAGGCCTTCTGGGAGCAGCAGGGCCTCCAGTGCGGCTTCTGCACCCCCGGCTTCCTGATGAGCGCCGCCGAGCTGCTCCAGCAGAACCCCGACCCCAGCGACGACGAGATCCGCCACGCGATCTCGGGCAACATCTGCCGCTGCACCGGCTACCAGCATATCGTCGCCGCCGTGCGCCAGGCCGCCAAGGCCATGGCCGAGGCCAACGCCGTGCCGGCGAAGTGAGGCGGAGGAGCAATGACTACGACTGAGGCCCCCAGCCAGTTCAAGTGGATCGGCAAGGACGTCAAGCGCCGCGAGGACCCGGCCCTGCTTACCGGGTCGGCGGTCTACACCAACGACTTCAAGCTGCCCGGGATGCTGCACGCGGCCGTGCTGCGCAGCCCCTACGCCCACGCCCGCATCAAGAGCATTGACACCGCGGCCGCGAAGGCCCTTCCCGGCGTCTTCGCCGTGCTCACCGGCGCGGACGTGGCCGAGATCGTGACCCCGCTGCCCCGCTTCTGCGTCGAGGAGGTGGTCGAGCACGCCGTGGCGATCGAGAAGGCGCGCTACGCCGGCGAGGCCGTCGCGATCGTCGCCGCCGAGAGCCGCTACGTCGCCGAGGACGCCTGCGCCCTGATCGAGGTCGAGTGGGAGCCCCTCGACCCCGTGGTGGACATGGTCGCCGCGATGGAGCCGGGCGCGCCCCTCGTCCACGAGAACCTCGGCACCAACCTGGTCTTCGACAAGACCTTCGTCTTCGGCGACGTGGCGGGCGACTTCGCCCGCGCCGACCGGGTGGTCAAGCGGCGGCTGCGCTGGCCGCGGGCCACCGCCGCGCCCATGGAGACCGCGGGCGCCGTGGTCGCCTGGGACACCGCGAGGAACACCATCCAGACCTGGAGCAACTGCAACTTCCTCAAGTTCTTCGAGCCCTACTTCGCGGGCATGTTCCAGCTGCCGCCCCAGAGCCTGACCTTCTACCCGATGTACACCGGCGGCAGCTTCGGCAGCAAGCACGCCATCTTCAAGCAGATCGCGATCGCCGGGGCCCTCTCGAAGGTCACGGGCCGCCCCGTGAAGTTCATGGAGGACCGCATTGACAACCTGACCGCCAACGACAGCCAGGCCCCCGACCGCATCTACGACGCCGAGCTGGCGGTCACGAGCGACGGCACGTTCCTCAGCCTGCGCCTGCACACGGTGGACGACTACGGGGCCTACTTCCTCTTCGCGATCACCGGCAACACCAACATGATGGCCCAGATCACCGGGCCGTACACCATCGGCAGCTGCGAGACCGGCATCAAGGCCGTGCTCACCAACAAGAACCAGCAGACCGTCTACCGGGGCGCCGGCTCGGACGTGGGCAACTGGGTGCTCGAGCGCCTGGTGGACGCCGCGGCCGACGAGCTGGGCATGGACCGGGTCGAGATCCGCCGCAAGAACTTCATCCAGCCCGACCAGTTCCCCTACAAGATGCCGACGGGCAACCACTACGACAGCGGCAACTACCCCGGCGTGCTCGACATGGCCCTCCAGCACGCCGAGCTGGAGCACTGGCGCAAGGTGCAGGCCGAGGCCCGCAAGGAGGGGCGCTACATCGGCATCGGCATCGCCACGGCCCAGCAGCGCAGCACCTTCAGCTCGACCGAGTTCTGGTTCCACAACGACGCGCCCCACGCCGGCGCCACCACCACCCCCGAGGGCGTGCGCATCAGCGTGAACGCCGGGGGCGGCTTCACCGTGACCATGTTCGCGCCCTTCTGGGGCAACAGCCCGGAGACGGTGGTCTCGCAGGCGGTGGCCGAGGAGTTCGGGGTTGACCCGAGCAGCGTCGGCATCGCTTACGGCAACACCCGCGAGGCCCTGCCGAGCATCGGCCCCGGCGGCAGCCGCATGACCGTGATGCTCAGCGGCGCGGTGCAGGGCGCTTCGGCCAAGGTGCGCGAGAAGTTGTTCGCCATCGCCGGCCACCTGCTCGAGGCCAACCCGGGCGACCTCGAGATCCGCGAGGGGCGGGTCTGGGTCAAGGGCGTGAACGACGAGTCGCGCTCGCTCGGCTACGCCGACATCGCCGGGGCCGCCTACTACGGCAAGTTCAGCCTGCCCAAGGAGATGGAGAGCGGCATCGAGGGGGCCTTCACCTACGACCACCCCTACACCTGGGCGCCCAATGACGAGCGCACCGACCTGGGCTCGTTCTACCCGATCATGGGCCACGCCTGCCACATCCCCGTGGTCGAGGTGGACGTCGAGACCGGCAAGGTGAGCTTCCTCAAATTCATCGCCGTACACGACGTGGGCACCGTGCTCAACCCGCGCTCGCTCCAGGGCCAGATCCGCGGCGGCATCGCCCAGGGCATCGGCATCGCCCTGCTCGAGGAGATCCGCTACAGCGAGGACGGCCAGCCCCTCTCCGCGACCTTCGTGGACTACCTGCTCCCCTCGGCCATGGACGTGCCCGACATGGAGGTCTACCACCACGTCACCCCGTCGCCGTTCACCGCCTACGGCGTGAAGGGCGGCGGCGAGGGCGGGCGCATGGTCGCGCCGCCCGCCGTCACCAGCGCCGTCGAGGACGCCCTCAGCCCCTTCGGGGTGAAGATTGACGAGATGCCGATCACCCCCGAGAAGATCGTGCGCTGGACGCAGGGGAAGGCTGAGGGCTGAAGGATGAAGGATGAGGGCCGCGCCAGGGCCCTCATCCCCGTCCGCGCCACGGAGGGGGCCGCTATGTGCTACGGGCCGCCGGGGACGAGCCTGCTGTTCGAGAATGAGCGCACGCGGGTCTGGGAGGTGCTGCTCGAGCCGGGCGAGTCCCTGGCGATGCACCGCCACGACGTCCCCTACGTGGTGGTGACGATCGAGGGCTCGACCTGCGAGCTGACGGGCGCCGACGGCGCGACCAGCGTGGTCACGCTGCGCCCGGGCGACTGGGAGTACAAGCCGCCCGAGGTTCACGCCCTGCGCAACCTCGGGCCCACCCGCTTCCGCAACCGCTTCATCGAGTTCAAGTAGACGAGATGGCACCATCCGTGAGGCATGGTACAGTGCCACTTTTCAGTCTGGCGGCGCCGCAGACCTCACCCCCCGGCCCCCTCTCCGCAGCGGAGAGGGGGAGCCGAGC
>DAOLDO010000611.1:0-4400 GCA_035327325.1 Chloroflexaceae bacterium
GCGGCAACAACGCCGATGCCGGCGGCCTCCACGACGACCACGACCACGAGCCCGAGGCCGAGTAGGTCGCGCCGGCAGGCCCCCTCCCCACAATGGCGTGGGGAGGGGCCTTTGTGTCCCGGTCGCTACGGCGCGACTACGGCCCCGCGCACACGTTGCCCCGCAGGCGCAGCGCGATGTCCAGCCGGGCCGCCTCGCCCGGCGGCACCTCGACCACGAGGGACGCCACCTGCTGCGCGCCGTCGAAGAAGTCGCGGTAGAGCCTGTTGCCCACTGGGGGCTGCTCGAGGGGGTGCTTGTAGAAGAGGCTCGCCGTCATCTGGTAGCTCCCCGGCTCGAGCGGGCCGAAGGCGTAGCTGAGGCCGCCGTCGCCCGCCGCCGTGATGAAGGTCTGGTAGCGCCCCCCGCTCTCCAGGTGGGCGAGCGCGACGAGGCCGACCCGCGGGTACTGGAGCGTGCCGCCCGGCAGGGCCACGGGCTCGAAGTGCGCCGGCGGGATCGTGCTGCGCGGCGCCTCGTCGCGCCCGTTCATGCAGCGGTCGCCGTCCTCATCTGAGACCGTCTGCCGGTACTCCGGCCACAGCGACACCTCGCCCCCGAGCGTTGTCTCCCGCGGCGGCGGCCCGTCGCAGCCGACCGGCGCGCCGCCCAGGAAGATCAGATCCAGGGCGTAGCCGCTCCCGCCGGGGCCGGGGCCGCCCGCCAGGAGCACGAAGGCGCCGAGGCGCGCGACGCGGTGGCGGACGCCGCTGGTGGCGCCGGAGCCCTGGCCCGTCGTGGCGTCGTAGATCGGGAGCACCATGAAGCGCCCCGCGCCGGCTTGCTCCGCCAGGGCCGTCAGGAGCGCGTCGCCGCCCGCCTTCCAGCCCGGGGTGCCGTACACCCAGTCGCCCTCGCTCAGCACGCCGGGCTGCGGCGGGTAGGCCGGCTCGCCAGGGGCTGGCTCGGGGGCCTCCTCGAAGCCCTTGTCGAGATCCCCGAGGCCGGTGAGCGAGGCGACCAGGGCCTGGGCGCTCGTGGCGGCCGCGCCGCCCGCCGACACCGCCTGCTTCCAGCGCAGGAAGACGAACGAGCCGGGCGCCGCCGATCCATCGTCCACCGTCAGCCGGCGGGCCGTGTAGCCGCTGTACGGCCCGTCGGCGATGACGCGCCAGCTTTGGTCGGGGAGGCCGTCGCCGTCCTCGTCGGGCGTGCGCAGGAAGTTGTCGCCCTCGACCGTCGCACCGTCCACCCCGATCGGGTAGCCCGCGGAGCACGGCTCGGGCGCGGGCGCGGGGCTGGGCTCGGGCGCGGGGCTGGGCGCGGGCGCGGGGCTGGGCGCGGGCGAGGGACTGGGCTGGGGCGAGGGGCTGGCGTTCGTCCGCACGGCCGGCAGGTACAGGGTGGTCGGCGCGCCCGCGCGGACGAGGCCGGCGACCCCGGTGAGCATCGCGAGCAGGAGCAGCGTGGTGATGAGGCGTCGCGGCATGGGCATGTCCTTGGCTGTGTGATCGGGCGAGGTGAGCATAGCACGAAGCTCGGGGCCCGTCAGGGGCCGCCCCTTCACGCCCGGTGGCAAAGCCTCACCTGTGGCGCCCCGGCTGTGCATCTCTGCGGCAAAGGCTGTGTTACGAACTCCCCCATTGACGCAACCCCCAAAAACTCTATAATGCCTTCTTAACGAACCCCCTTTCCAAAAACCACCGCCTACCCCTTAGGCGGCGCGTCGGATGTGTCAAGGAGGACTGCCATGCGCTCGTACGGACCGGAAAGGATTCACAACATCGGCATATTCGGTCACCTCGGCAGCGGCAAGACAACGCTGGCCGAGGCAATGCTGATGACCGCCCACGCCATCCCGCGCATGGGGCGAGTCGAGGACGGGTCCACCGCAAGCGACCACGACCCCGACGAGGCCCGCCGCGGGATGTCTGTTTCGCTCTCCGTCCTCCCCCTCGAGTGGCACGACGACAAGATCAACCTGATCGACGCCCCCGGCTCCGCCGACTTCGCCGGCGACATGGCCGCCGCGATGCGCGTGATCGACGGGGCCGTGATCGTGCTCGACGCCTCGGCCGGGGTCGAGGTCGGCACCGAGCTGGTGTGGGAGCTGGCCGTCCAGAACCGGGTGCCGCGCCTGCTCTTCGTGAACAAGCTCGACCGCGACAACGCCAACTTCTACCGCACGATCGAGCAGGCCCGCGAGCTGCTCGACGCCGCCGTCATCCCGATGCAGATCCCGATCGGCACGGGCAAAGATTTTCAGGGCATCATCAGCCTGCGCCAGCAGCGCGCCTGGCTGGTCTCGCCCAAGCACGACGGCGGCTTCATCGAGGGCGACGTGCCCGCCGAGCTCGACGGCCTCATGCACGAGTGGCGCACCGCCCTGATTGACAAGATCGCGGCCACCAACGACGACCTGATCGAGCGCTACCTCGAGGGCGGCGAGGACGCCCTCACCCGCGAGGAGCTGCTGGTCGGCCTGCGCGCCGGCATCGCCGACGGCTCGATCGTGCCCGTCTTCTGCGGCTCGGCCCTCGAGGTCGCCGGCATCCAGCAGCTGCTCACCGGCCTGGTCGACTCGGTCCCCTCGGCCGCCCGCAAGGCCGTCGAGGCCACCGACCTGACCACCGGCGAGCCCGTCTCGCTCAGGGCCGCCGCCGACCAGCCCGCCACCGCCCTGGTCTTCAAGACCGTCTCCGACACCTACGGCAAGGCCAGCTTCTTCCGCGTCTTCTCGGGCGAGGTGCGCGCCAACGGCGCCCTCTGCAACAGCCGCGCCCGCAAAGACGAGCGCGTCGGCCACGTCTTCGCCGTCAGGGGCAAGGAGCAGAGCGACGTCGAGAGCGTCGGCCCCGGCGACATCGGGATGATCACCAAGCTCGCCGAGACGACCACCAATGACACCCTCTGCGCCCCCGGGAGCCTGCTGCAGCTCGACGCGATCAGCTTCCCCGCCCCCGCCTTCATCGCCACGGTCAAGCCCCACAGCCGCGGCGACCTCGACAAGCTCGGCGGGGCCCTCGGGCGTATGATCGAGGAGGACCCCTCGCTCACCACCTCGCGCGACCCGCAGACGGGCGAGACCCTGCTCGCCGGCCTCAGCGAGAGCCACCTGCAGTTCGTCGCCGAGCGCATGAAGCGCAAGTTCGACGTCAGCATTGACATTGATCTGCCGCGCATCCCCTACCGCGAGGCGATCCGCGGCAAGGCCGACGCTCAGTACCGCCACAAGAAGCAGACCGGCGGCGCCGGCCAGTTCGCCGACGTGTCGCTGCGCGTCGAGCCCCTCGAGCCCGACCCCAGCCGCGAGGACCCCCTCGAGTTCGTCAACGAGGTGGTCGGCGGCGTGATCTCGCGCGGCTTCATGCCGGCGATCGAGAAGGGCGTGCGCGAGGCCATGGCCGAGGGCCTGCTCTCGGGCAGCCCGATCAGCGACGTGCGCGTGGCCGTCTTCGACGGCAAGGAGCACCCGGTCGACTCGAAGGAGATCGCCTTCAAGACCGCCGGCAAGGAGGCCTTCCGCCTCGCCGCCCAGAAGGCCGGTGTGGGGATCATGGAGCCGATCTACACAATGGAGATCATCGTGCCCGAGCAGTACGCCGGCGACATCATGAGCGACATGAGCACCAGGCGCGGCCGCGTGCTCGGCATGATGCCCACCGGCGGCGGCAAGACCACGATCACCGCCCAGGCCCCCCTGGCCGAGATCCAGCGCTACGCGACCGACCTGCGGGCGATCACCCAGGCCCGCGGCCGCTTCTCAATCGCCTTCGCCGGCTACGAGCAGGTGCCGGCCCACCTGGTTGATACCGTGATTGCCGCCCACAAGAAGGAGGCCGAGGCCGCCCAGGCCCACTAGGGCCCCCAGCCGTCATAACGTCGTAGGGACGCAGCGCGCTGCGTCCCTACGATGTTTTACCCCTCGAACAGGTACCCCTGCACCGTGGCGCTGTAGGTCGCCTCGGCGCCCGCCTCCTGGGTGAGGGCGGGGGCGCCGCCCACGTAACTCGGGGGGACGTTCATATTCACGCGGGCCGCCGGGCCGTACTCGGCCTGGGCGCGGGACGCGAAAGCCTCGATGAAGGCCGCCCTGATCGTAGCCTGGTCGGAGCCGGCGGGCACCGTGACCGTGAGCTCGAAGGTGACGGGCCCAGTCGGCACGGCGCGGGGCGCGGACGGCGCGGGGGCGCCGGTGGGCGCGCCGGGCAGCGCGGTCGGCACCAGCTCGAGGATGGGGCCCACGTAGGGCTCGGCCCAGGCCGGCCGCTGGAAGTAGACGTAGGCGCCCAGGCCGAGGGCGGCGATGATGGCGACGGTGAGCACGAAGCGCACCAGGGCGCTGATGAACGCGCCGACGGCGGCGAAGAAGCCGCGCCGCGGCTGCACCCGGGGCGGGGCGGGGCGGGGGGGGCGGGCGG
>DAOLDO010000612.1:0-4391 GCA_035327325.1 Chloroflexaceae bacterium
CGCTGGAGCACTATGCGCCCCGCCGTGATCGTGCCGAAGGCGAAGACGCCGACGGCGATCGAGAGCACCACAAGGGCGGTGCGAGTGGGGTTGTGGGCCAGGTCGCGGATCACTTTTTTCCAGCGCGGGCGCAGCATGGCCGTCCCTCGGGCGCCTTGCGGCAATATTGATTGATTGGTCAATCAAAATTGTACTACGCCTGTCAAGGGCGGGGATCGGCTATAGGGGGGAGGCGCACAAAGGGAGAGACGCCCCGGCGGGGCGTCTCTTCGGGGGGCGGACGTGGTTAGGCGAGCTCCTTTAGCATAAGCTTGAGGACGCGCCTGGTCTCAGTGAAGTCGGCCACGACGGCGGCGTAGGCGACGGGCGGGGGCGGCAGGTTGGCCCGGCAGTGCTCCTCGAGGGTGGCGCAGCGGGCGCCCAGGCGGCTCGCGCCCAGGCTCAGACAGCTGCCGCGCAGCCGATGGGCCAGCCAGGCAGCCCGGGTGCGGTCGCCGCGGAACAGGGCGTCGCCCAGGTCCTCGACCACGGGCGGCGTCTCTTTCAGGTAGCTCTCGAGGATGCCGCGCAGCGTAGCCGGCCCCTCGGGGCCGAGCAGGTCGAGGAAGTTGCGCAGCACGCTCGGGTCCATCAAAGCCTCGGTCTGTGCGACCAGCTGGCGTTCAAGCATTATTCGCTCCTCGTCGGGGTGAGGGCTCATTAACCGAATTTTTACCACAGTCTGACAGGATCCTGATATAGTCCTTTGGTCCTGCCTAGGACTAGGACCATAGGCGCGCCGGCCGGGCCGCCGAGGCGACGCGCCGGGTGCTATAATGCCCCGGCGCGCCCGCCCGACCACGCTGAAGGATGCCCCATGCGCCGCCTGCTCCTCGCCCTGCTCGCCGCGCTCCTCGGCGGCTGCGCCGTGCCCATCCCGGCGGGCCCGGCCCCCACGGCCACCCCCCAGCTCACGGCCGCGGCCACCCCAGTGCCCACCAGCCCCGCCCTCGCCGCGCCGATTATCGTGGAGGAGGGGGGCTTCGCACTGAGCCCGCCCGAGGGCTGGGTGAGCGAGGTGGTCTCGCGCACCGCGACCCTCGCGCCCACGCGCGAGGCCCTCGAGCGCGGCAGCCCCGGCCCCGAGCTGGTCCTCGTCGTTGATGCAACCCCGATCGCCGCCCTGGTTGACCAGTTCGGCCCGGGTGCCGCCGCCGACCCGGCCAGCTACTTCGAGGTCAGCAGCGGGGCGGCCCAGAGCGCGGGGTACAGCCTCAGCGCCACCAGCCCGATCACCGTAGACAGCCGGCCCGGCCTCGCCGCGGACCTGGCCGGCCCGGGCGGCGCCGGCCGCCTCGCCGTCATCCTCGGCGACGCGATGGCGATCAGAGTCCTCGGCCAGTCCGCCCCCGACGCCTGGCCCGCCAACGCCCCGGCGTACGAGGCGGTGCTCGCCAGCCTGCGCCTCCTGGCGATGCCCGAGCCCACCCCGCCCCCCGCCGACGCCGCCGAGCAGCCGGCCCTGGCGGCGGAGGGCCCGCCCGGGTTCATCCTGCGCCTCGGCGGCAGCGCGGGCCCGCCCAACGGGCGCTTCGTCTCGGCCCGCGGCCTCGCCGCCGACCCCGATGGCACCCTCTACATGGCCGAGAGCCGCCGCGGCGTATGGGTCTTCGCCCCCGACGGCGAGCTGGTTCGCGTGTTCGGCGGCGACGAGCTGCTCGACGCCTACGACGTCGCCCGGGCGCCCGAGGGCGACCTGTTCGTCGCCGACTTCGGGCGCAACGCCGTGGCCCGCTTCAGCCCCGACGGCAGCTTCGTCGGCCGCTGGGGCAGCGCCGGCGACAGGCCCGAGCAGTTCGGCCTGGCCTCGCCCCAGCGCATCGCCTTCGGCCCCGACGGCAGCCTCTACGCCCTCGACGCCCGCCCCGGCCCCGAGAGCGGCAGGGTGGTCAGCTCGATCGCCCGCTTCAGCCAGGACGGCCGGCTCCTCGGCCGGATCGAGCTGCCCGAGGACCTGGCCCCGAACGACCTGGTGGTTGACGCCGAGGGCGCGATCTACCTGGCCGAGACCTTCGGCGGGGTGGTCAAGCTCGCCCCCGACGGGCGCGAGCTGGCCCGCTTCGGCGACCCGGCCGACCCGCAGGCCCTGGCCGCCGGCGCGATCGACCTCGACCGCCTGGGCAACCTCGTCCTCGCCACCTACGGCTCGGGCATCCTCAAGCTCTCGCCAGGTGGCCTGATTATCGCCCGCGGCGGGTCGCCCGCGGCCCCGGCGGCCACCCCGGCGCCGGGCGAGTTCAGCCTGCCCAACGGCGTGGCCGCCGCCCCGGGCGGGGTGGTCTGGGTCAGCGACAACAGCGGCGAGTACAGCGCGGTGAGCGCCCTGCGCCTCGAGGTGGACCAGGCGGCGGCGGCCACGGCCCAGGCCCTCGCCGCCACCCCCGCGCCGAGCGCCCAGGCCACGCCCCCCGCCTCGGCCCTGACGCGCCAGTGGGCCAGCGAGGCCACGGCCTCGAGCTTCTACGCGCCCGACTATGACCCCGCCGGCGCCACGGGACCGCCCAACGTGCCCGGCTGCCAGGACAGCCCCGACGCCTGGGCCTCGGCCGACCCCAACGGCCTTGAGACTCTGGAGCTGCGCTACAGGATGCCCGTCTTCGCTGTGGGGGTCGTGGTCCACCAGAGCTACAACCCCGGCTTTGTCAGCAGGGTCGAGCTGATTGACGAGCGCGGCGAGGCCCGCACGGTCTACGTGGCCGACCCGGCCCCCGCCGACCAGTGCCCGCTGGCCCTGGAGCTCAGCTTCGAGCAGACCCTCACCCGCATCGTGGCGGTGCGGCTCACGGTTGACCAGCGCCCCGGCGCCAACTGGAACGAGATTGACGCGGTGGAGCTGGTGGGCGTGCCGTGAGGGCGCGCTCGCGCACTGGGGGTGAGGCTGGCTCGCCGCGCTCGCGCACTGGGGGTGAGGGCTCGCCCGCGGCTCGCCGGGGTGAGGGCTCGCCCGCGGCTCGCCGGGGTGAGGCTGGCTCGCTTTGCTCGCGCGCCGGGGTGATCCGCGCAGGGCAGCACCGAGGATTCTCACCCCAGCGAGCGGAGCGAGCGTCACCCCAGCGAGCGTCAGCGAGCGTCACCCTTGCTCTTGCGCCCGACCTCGTACTGGACCGGCCTGAGCAGACGCACGGCGAGCACGAGGAAGAGGCCGGTGAGCAGGGTCGAGATGAAGACGTAGACCAGCCAGGGCGACGGCAGGGGCAGCTCGCCGCCGGCCACGTCGATCGTCACCAGCAGGGGGCCCTCGCCGCCGGCCAGGAAGGTGGCCGAGAGGCCCAGGGCGATGAAGGGGTGCGCGCTGAGCAGCAGGCCCATCACGTAGACATAGAGGGCGCCGGGCGGCCCGTCAAAGGCGTTCGTGAGCAGCGAACCCACGACCCAGATAAAGGGGACGCCGAGCAGCAGCAGGATCACTGTGCCCAGGGCCATCACCGTGGCCGAGAGGGTCGTGCGCATCACCGTTGACCAGAACAGGCCGATCGTCGCGTAGCACACCGCGGTGACCCCCAGACCGACCACGCCGATCAGCAGCTCGGCGCCGCTGACCCCGCCGAAGAGGAAGGCCAGGGCCGCCAGGGGCAGGGCGGCGACGATCAGCAGGGTGGCGTAGGCCAGGGCCGAGGCCAGCTTGCCCAGGGCAATCTGCAGCGGCGAGAGCAGCGTGGTGATCAGCAGATCGTAGGTCTGGCGCTCCTTCTCGCCCGAGATCGCGCCCGCCGTGAGGGTCGGCGTGATGAAGCAGACCTCGATCAGGCTGACCAGCATCACGGTGATGAAGATCGTCTTGCCGATCACGCGGCCCGCCTCGACGTCGTCCAGGCCGCCGCGCATGGTGCTGGCCGCAGCGGCGTAAACCAGCAGCGTCACCGCCGCGATGATGGTCAGGTAGACCACCAGGGTGATCAGGGCCCGGTTGCCCCTGATACGCCCGCGCAGCTCGCGCGAGAGGACCGGGTTGGCGAGGAATTTCATAACTGGCTCCGTGTGGGCTGCGCCTCGCCGCTATTGTAGCCGATCCCGGGCCCGCACGCCCTGCCGCGCCCCGTAACGAACCTACTACAGACATACGTTATAATGGGGTTTAGACCGTGAGCTGCGGCGAGAGGGCAGCCAGCCTGAAGGGCACCCCGTGAACGACTACTCCTCCCCGCTGACCCAGCGCGTCCGCCGGCTGCTCGGCGCGAGCGGCTACGCTCAGGAGGCCGAGCGCCCCTCAAGCTCGGCGAGCGGCGCCCCGGGCGCGAGCGGGGCCCGCGCCGCGCCCCGGGCCCAGCGCAGGCCCGACAGTGGCGCCCTGTTCGAGAGCCAGATCCACCGCCTGTCTCAGGTGCTGCGCGAGCTCCACGCGATTGACCGGG
>DAOLDO010000613.1:0-4381 GCA_035327325.1 Chloroflexaceae bacterium
CCCGCGGCCCCCGCGCCGCCCCCCCCCCCAACGGCCGCCCCCCCGGCGCCGCCCGCCTGATCGAGGAGCTCACCCCGCCCGTGAGCGGCCGCTCGCTGCGGGCTATCGTCACCAGCCTCGGCGACTCGGCCTCGCCCCAGACCCTGGTGATGCTCCAGGACCTGACCGAGCTGCGCCGCGCCGAGCGCTCCCGGCGCATCCTGCTCACCAATGTCACCCACGACCTGCGCACACCTCTGGCCTCGCTCCAGGCCCTGGTTGACACCCTGGTTGACGGCGCCGTCGAGGACCCCGCCACGGCCCAGGACTTCCTCGCGCGCATGGACGTCGAGATCCAGGGCCTCAGCCGCCTCGTTGACGAGTTCCTCGAGCTGTCGCGGATCGAGCTCGGCCAGATCACCCTCCAGACCGCCCCCCAGGACGTGCCCGAGCTCCTGCGCGCCGTCGCCGGACGCATGGAGGCCCAGGCGCGCCAGAAGGGCGTCAGCATCATCATCGAGCCGCGCGCGGCCCTGCCGCAGGTCGCGCTCGACCGCGCCCGCGTCGAGCAGGTGCTGCTCAACCTGCTCCAGAACGCCCTCTCCTTCACGCCCGCCGGCGGGACGATCACCCTCAGGGCTACGCCCCGCGACCGGGAGGTCGCCATCGCCGTGCGCGACACCGGGGTCGGCATTGCCCCCGCCGACCTCCCCCATATCTTCGACCGCTTCTACAAGGCCGACCCCGCCCGCAGCGACGGCGGGGTTGGCCTCGGCCTGGCCATCGCCAGGCACCTCGTCGAGCGCCACGACGGCCGGATCTGGGCCGATAGCAGGCCCGGGCAGGGCACCACGGTGACCTTCGCCCTGCCCATCGAGCAGCCCCGCGGCCCGTGTTAACACTGCGTTAAACTTGCGATCAACTCCTGATCACTGCCAGATGCTAGATTCAATGCCAGGACAACTTCGGCCTGCGCGGGCCCAGCTGTCAGGTGCGCAATGAGTCTAGGATCAGAGGCCACCCTGGCCTTCCAACTCTTCTGGCTCCCCCTCTTCGGCTGGATCGGCCAGCGCGGGCTCGTCGTGGCGGTCGTGCTGGGCCTGGCGTTTCTCGCCGCTCACCGCGCCAGCGTGCGGGGCATCAGCCCGCTCCTGCCCGCTAACCAGATCGCCCTCGGCCTGCTGATCAGCGTCCCCATGGTCGCCCAGCTGCTCTACATGCTCCTCGCCCCCGGCGGGGCCACCACTCTCGGCCTGCTCGGCGCCCAGAGCCTGATGCTCGCCCTCGTCGGCATCCTGCTCGGGGTCGCCGTCGCCCTGCGCGGGCGGCGCCAGACCCTGCTCACCTGGCTCGACGTGTGCGCCCCGGTCGTGCTCCTCGGTCTGACCCTCACCCACCTCCTCGCCAACCTCGACGTGGCCGGGCAGGAAAGTATGCTCGCCGCCGGCCTTGGCCCCTCGGCCTACCCCGCGCTGCACGAGGCCCTGCTGCCCCCCCTGGCCGCTCTCGGCGCCCTGCTCTGGGTCGAGCGCCGCGCCCGTGGCGCCCTCCGCCCCGGCGACAGCGCCCTGCTCTGCGGCCTGCTCTATGCCCTCGGTCAGCTCATCGTCGTCGGACTCCACGCCTACGGCGGCTGCATCGGCCTCGAGCTCGCCGTGGGCGACTGCGCCGGCGGCCTCACCCTGGCCTGGCAGATCAGCCTCGCCGGCCTCGGGATCTGGTTGGCCGCCCTGGTCGCGCGCCAGCGCGGGCGGGCGACCCCGGCCCGCGGCTAGGACGCTTCCAGGCGGCTTGCGCGCCGAGCCCCCGGCCCCTCGCCCGCTACCCCAGCTCCGCGACGACGACCTCGAACGGCCCCAGGGCCAGCTCGCCCTCGACCAGCCCCCCCTCGGCCCGCCCCGCGCTCGCGAAGCGCAGCCGCGCCCGCCCGCCGACCGGCCCCAGGTCGAGCGCCTGCGCATCGGCCGCGAAGCTCAGGGCCACCAGGCATGCCTGCCCCGCGCCGCGCCGCAGGAAGGCCAGACAGCCCTGGCCCGCCTCAGGCAGGTCCTCGTAGTCGCCCGCCACCAGGGCCGGCGTCGCCCGCCGCAGGGCCAGCATGCGCCGGTAGAAGCCGAGCAGCGAGCCCGGGTCGCCCGCCTGCGCGGCGACGCTGACCCCCGCCTGCGCGTTCGGGTGGACGGGCAGCCAGGTGGCGACGCCTGGCGGGCTGAAGCCGGCGTTGGGCCCGGCGCCCCACTGCATCGGTCCGCGGCAGCGGTCGCGCGTGGTGGCCAGGGTGATGCGCGTCGCCGCCTCCGGCGCCACGCCGCCCCGCCCAACCAGCCGGGCGTAGCGGTGGAGCGCCGCCATGTCCCGCACCTGCTCCAGGGCGCCCAGCTGGAGGTCGGCCATGCCGATCTCCTCGCCGTAGTAGAGGAACGGCGTGCCCTTGAGGGTCAGCAGCAGGGCCAGGTGGAGGCGGGCCAGGGCCCCGTCGCGCGCCCCGTCGCCGTAGCGCGACCACACCCGCGGGCTGTCGTGGTTGCCGAGGGAGTTGCACGGCCAGGCGCCCGCCGGCAGGGCCGCGAGACGCAGAGCCTGGTTGGCGCGGACGTGGCCGGGCGTCAGGCGCCTGGCCCGCATCAGCGGGAAGTTGAAGACCAGGTGCAGCTCGTCCTCGCCGGAGCCATGGAAGGTCAGGTCGTCGTCCTCGCCCACCAGCACCCGGTCGCCGGGGTAGGCGTCCACCAGGGCCCGCAGTTCGCGCATCAGCTCGTGGAGGCCGGGCTGCTTGCTCTGCCGGCCCATCAGCCGCTCGTACTGCTCGGGCGTGAGGGTGTTGACGTCTACCAGCGCGTCCATGTCGAGATCCAGGTCGTGGTCGCGCAGCTCGGGGTCCTCGAAGATCGTGGCGATCGCGTCGAGCCTGAAGCCGTCCACGCCCAGGTCGAGCCAGAAGCGCGCGGCGTCCCACATGGCCGCCTTCAGGGCGGGGCTGCGCCAGTTGAGGTCCGGCTGCTCCTTGAGGAAGGCGTGGTAGTAGTACTGCCCCGTGGCCGGGTCGAGGGTCCAGGCCGGGCCGCCGAAGATCGAGGTCCAGTTGTTGGGCGGGCCGCCGCCCGGGGCGGGGTCGCGCCAGACGTACCAGTCGCGCTTCGGGCTGTCGCGGCCCGCCCGCGACTCGACGAACCAGGGGTGCTGGTCGGAGCTGTGGTTGAGCACCAGGTCGAGGATGACGCGCAGGCCGCGGGCGTGGGCCTCGCGCAGGAAGGCCGCGAAGTCGTCGAGCGTGCCGTACTCGGGCGCGACGCCAGTGTAGTCCGTGATGTCGTAGCCGCAGTCCAGGAAAGGCGAGGGGTAGTGGGGCGAGAGCCACAGGGCGTCCACCCCCAGCTCGCGCAGGTAGTCGAGCCGGGCGGCCATGCCCACGAAGTCGCCGATCCCGTCGCCGTTGCCGTCCGCGAAGCTGCGCGGGTAGATCTGGTAGAAGACCGCCCGCTGCCACCACCTCAGCGACTCCACATGCGTGCTCCTTGCGCGACGCGCCGGCCCCGGCCGCGCCGCAGTATCGCCGATCGCGCCGCCGGGCGCAAGTCGGATCCGGGGTATACTTCCTGGCGAGGGCCCGCCGGGCCGTCAGGACTACAGTCTCAGGAGCAGCCATGGCCGAGGAGCCACGCGAGAGCCGGGTCGCCGTCAGCGGGGTCGAGCTGGCCGTCTACGAGTGGCCGGGCGCGGGCCCGCCCATCCTCTTCGCCCACGCCAACAGCTTCCACGGGCGCTGCTGGGGCCCCGTGGCCGAGCTGCTGCCGGGCCGCCGGCGCGTCGCTTTCGACCAGCGGGGGCACGGCCGGAGCGACAAGCCGGCGCCGCCCTACAGCTGGCCCGACTTCGGGGCGGACCTGGCGGGCCTGGCGCGGGCCCTCGGGCTGCGCGGCGCCATCGGCGTCGGCCACTCCCTCGGCGGCTACGCCACGGCCCTCGCCGCGAGCCTCGCGCCCGAACTCTTCGCCGCCCTGCTCCTGGTGGACCCGGTCATTCTGCCGCCCGAGCGCTACACTGGCCGCCTGCCCGGCGTCCACGGCGTGGCGCGCCGCCGCGCCCGCTGGGCCTCGCCCGCGGCCTTCTACGAGCGCCTCCACGCCCAGTTCCCCTTCAGCCGCTGGGACCCCGCCGCCCTGCGCGCCTACTGCGACCACGGGCTGCTGCCCGCGCCCGACGGCGACGGCTACCTGCTCGCCTGCCCGCCCGCGGTCGAGGCCGACATCTACCACGCCGCCACCGAGCACCCCATCTACGACGCCATCGCGGCGGTCGCGGTCCCCGTCACGGTGATGCGCGGCCACCCCTACCAGCTCAACCCGGCCGAGGACCTGGCCGTCTCGCCCACCAGCCCCGACCTCGCCGCCGCCTTCCCCGC
>DAOLDO010000614.1:0-4378 GCA_035327325.1 Chloroflexaceae bacterium
TCCGTCCGCCGTGGTCACCCGGATCGGCTCGCGGCTGCGCAGCCGGGCGAGCTCGGGGATCAGGAACCAGCCCTCCTCCATCAGGTTCAGCAGATCGTTCGGCAGGTCTATATCGCCCTTGTCGAACTCGTCGATCAGCACGACCCGCGGGTGCTCCCAGGGGAGGAGCGCCGTGCCAAGGGGCCCGAGGCGGAGGTACTCGACGATGCCGTCAGCGGGCCCGGGCGCCGGCTGCGGGGCCGAACCGGGCGCCTGGGCCCCGTGGGCCAGGCGGGCGCTCTGTGCCGCCACCTGCTGCAGGCGCGCCACGGCATCGTACTGGTACAGCCCCTCGACCAGGGTCGAGCGCGTGTTGACGGGCCAGCGCAGCACGGGGCCAAGGCGCAGCTGGTAGGCGACTGAGGCCGCGAGCGACGACTTGCCGACCCCGGGCGGCCCCTCGATCAGCAGCGGCCGGCGCAGGTGGATCGCGGTATTGACCGCCTCAACCTCCTCGGCGGTAGGCTGGTAGGTGCGGCCGCGCGCGCGCTCCGGCTGCTCCTGGTCGGACAGCGACAACCAGCGGTTCGGGAGGCCCACGCGATGATGACACGGACGCCAGGGAGGGCGCTCGTCGGGCGAAAGGGCCTTTATTCGGTCGTGAGACTCCCGCTTGCCGGTGTAAAGCTCCCAGGGTGCCATCGCTCGTTCCTCGTAGCAATCAGAGCCTTGAGCAGAGGATCCAGACCGCGGCGTCGCTGACTGCTCCTGTGGCAGCCCAGGACGGCCATCAGTCTCGATAGGGCGCCTTCGCTTGCGTGTGGGGCGGGATGCGGGCCAGGTCATCCCAGAGCAAGACCACATCGGCGCGGCTGCGGGGCGGCCGGGCGGGGTGCCGGCCGAGCACGAGCTGTGTCAGGTGCGGGGTCAGGTCGGGGGCCGGAGCGTCGGGCGACGCCCCTTGCGCCGAGCGCGCGGCCCGCGGCCAGAGAAGGATCGACGCCTCGGAGCGCAGGAGGGCGGCCAGCTCCTTCTTGGCCTGATCCGTGGGGGCCAGCTGGAGCGCCCGGGTGATGATGAGGCCGAGGGGAGCGGCCGCCTCACGCCCCTCGACCTCGGCGTCGCTCGACCGATGGCAGTCCTGTGGACCCGCACACACCAGCAACTCGTGATCTTGAATCGGCATGCCCCGCTGCTCGTTGAAGCGCGCCTGGCGCACGCTCGACGGCCGCCAAAGGCTGCCGCGCTGCCGGTGGTCCAGGCGGACGAGAAATGGGTGGCGGTCATTCAGCGGCTCGGACCACAGCTCGCCGGTATGTCTCACCTCCTCCACAAACGGCCAGTCAAGCCACTGCCAGGGGACGACCCACTCGATCATCAGCCGCCCGTCATAACGCTCCAGCACGTGGCCGAGCGGCTTCAGCACGTCTTCGCACAGCGACCTGAGGCTCGCCCCGTCGAGGCTGTACGGCTCCCCCTGGCCGGGCCAGGCGACGGGCACCCCAAGCAGCAGCTCAGAGCACCACAGCCAGGCCGACGCGCTGATCGCCTGGCCGCGGCGAGGCCGCGTGCTCCAGGCGCCGTTCGAGGGACGCGATGGCCGCTGGTTGTGGGCGGAAAGCCTGATGGTGAGGAACAGCCTCGGATCGGGCTCGCGCCAGCGGCGCCGGGGAACCTGGATTTGCTGGGGCGACCAGCCCATCAAGCCGCGCAGCGTGGCTTGCCACCCGTCGAGCTGGCCCAGCAGCGCCTCGTCCAGCCGACCGTCCGGGTCGGGCTCGCCGATCCAGGATGCGTAGGTCAGCAGCGGGCTGGCGATCAGCCTATGCGGGCTCGGCTCGTCGGGAAGGGCGGCCAGGGCGGCGAGTTCCGCCTGGAGTTGGGGCGGCGCGTGGGGCGGGGGATCGGGGATCCGGCCGTACTGGTGCCAGACCTGATACAGCGTGCGGATCGCCCGGCGCTCGGGCACGTGCCGGCTCACAATCTGGGCCAGCTCGGAGGCCAGGAAGATCCGCCGATCGACCAGGGTCAGCTCCTGCTCGCCCGGATGTTCGCCCAGGGTTGGGCCCGGCGCGGGTGTTGCGCCGACCAGGACTTGCCTGAGCTGCCTGGCCAGCTCCAGGGGGATCGACAGCGCCGCCCCCGCGAGGGCCAGGGGGCTCTCGTCGCCGGCATAGGGGGGATGTCCGGCCTCCCGCAGCAGGCGAGCGACCGCGGCGCAGCGCTCCGCCTTGGCGGGGCCATCCACCCTCCGAGCAAGCCATTGGGCGAAGCGGACCCGGTCGTGATCCAGCTTGAGCAGGGCGACAGGCTCTTGCAGCAGCAGGATCGGCTGCCACCAGCCCCGCTCGGCGCCAAGAGCGATACGGGCCTCGCGCGCCGCCGTCGCCACATCGCTCCCCATGAAGATGCGCTGAAACAGGGTGCTCAGATAGGTGCTGGCATCATCAATCCCGAGGGGCTCCTTGAACGCGATGACCGCGGGGATGCCGCTTTCGATCAGGGCGTGGGCCAGGGAGGCGTGCGCCGCGCCGTGGTCGGCGCTCTGGCACGAGCCGATAACGAGGAGCCGGGGCCGGTGGCCCTGGGCGAACAGCTCGACCAGGCGCTGCTGAGGTACGCCGGCGGTCTGCCCCGAGCCGTTCTCGAGGTACAGTACGGGCCCGCCGGCGGTTAGCTTGCCGTGGCAGAAAAGACAGACAAGATCGTAGTGGGACTGCAAATCGTCCTCGAGCTGCTTCTCCGTGGGCGGCCGGTCCCCGTTCGACAGCCGCTCGTCAACGCGCGCCCACGACAGAGCCCTGCCTAAGACTCTGCGCTGCAGCGGGACGTCGAACGAGTCAAGCTGCCAGGACGCCAGGTCTGACGGGCTGGCGATATACATCAGGGCGCGTGGGCGGGGGGGCGCGGGGGGGAAGCGCGCGACTTCGGGAACCTGCTGGCGTCGGGCGAAATGAAAGTGAGCGCTGCGGGACAGCGTAACGGGAGAGCCGCCAAAGTAGTGGGGTGGGAGGGTCAGGGTTTCCCAGTGGAGGTTGTGCAGCTGAGACTCGGGAGTGGCGATCACGAGCTGGACTGCGAGCGTCGCTCCATGGTGGACCCGTAGTTCCCCGAGCAGCTTGAGCAGAAACGACGCGAGGGTCTGGGGCGCGAGTAGCATGCCCATGAGCGCCTGGCCATACTGCGGCGGCGAGGGGGCCAGCTGACGCAAACGTGCGAGGTCGAGGTCAACCTCGGCCGTGGCCTGCTCGACGCCGTGGCGGAAGGTCACATGCAGGGGAAGCGGGTTATCGTCCGGAGCGCGCCGGCTCACCGTGATCTCGAGGGGGCGAGTTGTCATAAGTGGCCACGCCCGGCATGGGCTCGGGGTGCATGGAGAGAAGTGCTGCGCTCAATAGTAGCACATTAAAGGTGGAAGTAAAAACGCCTGCATAGAACGTGGCCTGGGCACAAGCCCCGCCCTTGACAGGCGTCCGGCGGCCTGCTAAAATAACTACCGATTAGTAAGAGTAATAGGAACTTATGATGGAAGGGGCGGGAAATGGTTGACATAAATGATGATTGGCGCGACGAGCCGGCCCCCCTCGCCGCCCTGCCCACCATTGACCCCCGCGCCGCCGCCGCCGCCGACGTGCAGGCCGCCGGCGCCTCGTTCGACGACTACCGCGGTCGCCTCGACGAGGACACCCTGCGCCGGCAGGAGGGCGACCTGGCCCTCTTCGCCCAGTTCCTCGCCGCCGTGCGCGCCATCCCCCCCGAGGCCGCGCCCGCCCTCGGCGCGCGCCTGCCCACCCACCCCGAGGCATGGGCCAACGTCACCCACGGGCTGGTCGCCGCCTTCCTGCGCTGGCAGCTGGCCGAGGGCTACGCGATCGGCTCGATCAATGTGCGCCTGGCCACCGTGCGCCGCTACTGCGCCCTCGCCCACGGCGCCGGCGTGATCTCCGCCGAGGCCCTGGCCCTGATCCGCACGGTGCGCGGCTACAGCGGCCGCCAGGCCCGCGCGATCGACGCCCAGCGCAAGCGCGCCGCCACCCCCACCAGGGTCAGCGCCAAGAAGCCCGCCGCCCTCATCCTCTCCCCGGCCCAGGTGCGGGCGCTCAAGCAGCAGCCCGACACGCCCCAGGGCCGCCGCGACGCGCTCTTGATCTGCCTCCTGGCCGACCTCGGCCTGCGCGTCGGCGAGCTCGCCGGCCTCGAGGCGGGGGCGATCGACCTGGCCCGCGGCAGCCTCACGTTCTACCGCGAGAAGGTGCACACCACCCAGACCCACCAGCTCGGCCGGGACGCCCTGGCCGCCGCCTCGGCCTATCTGGCCGCCGACGCGCCCGCCTCCGGCCCGCTCCTGCGCAGCTCCCGTGAGAACGGCGAGCTCTGGGGCACCATGTCGGTGCGCGCG
>DAOLDO010000615.1:0-4376 GCA_035327325.1 Chloroflexaceae bacterium
GCGCCGCCGGCCCGGACGCCCCCGCCGCCCCCAAGGACCTGTACGAGGAGATCCGCGCGCGCGAGTCCGCCGCGGCCGAGCTGCTCCGCCGTACGCGCGGGGGCGCCGCGACGGGCCAGGGCCAGCCCCTCGACCTCGCCGCCCTCCAATCCCGGCTCGGCGCCGACAGCGCCCTGGTCGAGTACGTCGCCCTCGGCGACGAGCTGGCCGCCTTCGTCGTCACCGAGGCCGACGTCCAGCTCGTGCGCGGGCTGGGGCCGCTGTCCGAGGTCGAGCGCGAGCTGGCCTGGGCGCGCTTCCAGATCGCCGCCTTCAAGCACGGCGCCGCTGCCGTGCGCGCCCACCTCCCCGCCCTGACGGCGCGGGCGGTCGCCCACCTCCAGCGGCTCTACGCCATGCTGCTCGGCCCGGTCGAGCCCCTGCTCGGGCGCCGGCGGCTCGTCGTCGTGCCCCACGGGGCCCTGCACTACGTGCCCTTCCACGCCCTGCACGACGGCCAGGCCCACCTGGTGGCCCGCCGCGAGGTTTGCAGCACGCCGAGCGCCAGCGTGCTGCAGCACTGCCTGGCCCTGCCGCGGGCGCCGCTCCGCCGCGCCCTCGTCGTCGGGGTGGCCGACGAGCAGGCCCCCCACGCCCGCGAGGAGGCCCGCGCCCTCGCGCCGCTCTTCCCCGTGGCCGAGACCCTGATTGACGAGGCCGCCACGACGGCGGCCCTCGCCGCGGCGGCGCCGGGGTCAGACCTGCTGCACCTCGCCTGTCACGGGCGCTTCCGCCCCGACAATCCCCTCTTCTCGGCCCTGCGCCTGGCCGACGGCTGGCTCACCGTCCACGACGCCTACGGCCTCGACCTGCGCTGCCAGCTCGTCGCGCTGAGCGCCTGCGAGACCGGCGTGAGCGCCGTCGCCCCGGGCGACGAGCTGATGGGCCTGGCGCGTGGCTTCTTCATGGCCGGCGCCCCCTCGCTGCTGGTGAGCCAGTGGGCCGTGGACGACGCGGCCACCGCCGAGCTGATGACCGACTTCTACGGGCTGCTCCAGGGCGGCGCGGGGCCGTCCGCGGCCCTGCGCCACGCCCAGCTCGCCGCCCTCGAGCGGCGGCCCCACCCCTTCTTCTGGGCCTCGTTTACGCTGCTCGGGCGCTGGTAATCATCTTTTCACGCCACCGAGCGCGCCTCTGTGAGACAATAGCAAGGGCGGCGGCCTGGTTTGGACGCTACCGCCTGCACGCAGTAGCCGCCCTCCTGTAAACCTCTGGTCTGCGGTCCCATGGCCGCCCGGGCGCCCGCCTGGTGGCGCGCCTGTCCGCGACCCATCGGCAGAGGGGAAGGGAACCCCAATGGCTCGGACTGTCCTTCTGACCTGCCTGCTCGTGCTCTTTCTGGCCGTGCCGGGCCTGCCCCCCGACCCGGCCGCCGCCCGTAGCTCCAGCCTTGGAACCGCCTACGTGGCGGACGAGCTGATCGTCCGGCTCGCCCCCGCGGCCAGCCCGCACCGCTTCGCGACCGCGAGCGGGCTGCGCCTGGCCCCCGGCGGCGCGGCCCAGCTCCCCGGCGCGCCGATCTACCGCTTCCAGATCCTCGACGGCGCCCCGCCCCACGCCAAGGCGGCGGCCCTCGCGGGCAATCCCCATGTGATCTACGCCGAGCCAAACTACCTCGGGCAGCTGCCCGAGGCCCAGAAGCGCTCGTCCTGGGTGGTCGGCGGCGACAGCGGGGCCTACGTGGGCCAGTGGGCGGGCGAGCGGATCGGCCTCGGGCGGGCCCACGCGGTGGCCCGCGGCGCCGGGGTGACGGTGGCCATCCTCGATACGGGGGTTGACCTCGACCACCCGGCCCTGGCGGGGCGCCTGGTCGCCGGCTACGACTTCGTCGCCGGCGACGACACGCCGCGGGAGGAGGCCGGCGGCCCCGACGGCGCCTTCGGCCACGGCACCCACGTCGCCGGCCTGGTGGCCCTCGCCGCCCCCGAGGCCCAGATCATGCCCTTGCGCACCCTCGACGCCGACGGCGTCGGCGACCTCTGGACGCAGGTCCTCGCGCTGCGCTACGCCGCCGACCGCGGCGCCGCCGTGATCAACCTGAGCTTCAGCTTCGGCCAGCAGTCGGCCCTCTTCGACGACGTGGTCGCCGAGGTGACCTGCTCGACCGTCGGTTACGCCGGCTGCCGGGCGCGCAGCCTGCCGGGCGCCGTGGTGGTGGCCGCCGCGGGCAACGGCGGCACGCGGGCGCGCCAGTGGCCAGGGGCCTCGACCATCCCCGGCATCGTGGCCGTGGGCGCCTCGACCATGGGCGACGGCCTGGCCGGCTTCTCGAGCTTCGGGCCCTGGGTGCCCCTGGCCGCGCCCGGCGAAGACGTGCTCAGCAGCGTACCCGGCGGCGCCTACGCGACCTGGAGCGGCACCTCGATGGCGGCCCCCCTGGTGAGCGGGGTCAGCGCCCTCGTGCGCTCGACGGGCGCCCAGCTGCGCCCGGCCGAGGTGATCAGGCGGGTGGTCGGCACGGGCAGCACGATCGACGCGCCCGTGCGCCGCCGCCTCGACGCCGCCGCCGCCGTCGGCGCGCCCTAGCCCAGCCCCGCCCGCGCCGCCTCCGCCACCGCCCCGCTCGCCACCAGACGCCGCGCGGCCTCGATATGGGGGTACATCACCTCGTCGCGGGCGATGAAGGGGACATGGCGCCGCAGCAGCCCGTAGGCCGGCCCCGTCCCCCGGCCCATGCGCGCCCCCTCGCCCACGCTCTGCCGCCGGAAGTCCACGCCCTGGGCCGCCGCCATCAGCTCGATCGCCAGAATGCGCTCGACGTTGTCGAGGATGGCCCGCAGCTTCAGCCCCGCCGTCACGCCCATGCTCACGTGGTCCTCGACGTTCGCCGAGCTGGGGATGCTGTCGGCGCTGGCCGGGTGGGCCAGGACCTTGTTCTCCGTCACCAGGGCCGCGGCGGTGTACTGGGCGATCATGTAGCCCGAGTTCAGCCCGCCCTCGGGGGTGAGGAAGGCGGGCAGCGTGTGTACGTTCGAGGCCTCGTCGGTCAGGCGCATGATCCGCCGCTCGGCGATGCTGCCCAGCTCGGCCGCGGCCAGGCCCAGGTAGTCCATCGCCACGGCCAGGGGCTCGCCGTGGAAGTTGCCGCCCGAGAGCACGCAGATCTCGTCCCCCTCGAAGAAGATCAGCGGGTTGTCGGTCACCGCGTTCAGCTCGATCTCGAAGGCCCAGCGCGCGTAGGCCACCGCGTCGCGCACGGCGCCGTGGACCTGGGGGATGCAGCGCAGGGTGTAGGCATCCTGCACGTGGGCCGGGTCGTACCCACGGATGAGCTCGCTGCCCGCGAGCAGCTCGCGCAGGAAGGCGGCGCACTCCCGCTGGCGCGGGAAGGGCCTGAGCGCGTGGATGCGCGCGTCGAAGGCCAGGTCGGTGCCGTGGAGGGCCTCGAGGCTGAGGCAGCCGGCGATGTCGGCACTGGCGCTGAGCAGCTCGGCGCGTGCCGTCTCCAGCACGCCAAGGGCCGCCATCACCGCGGTGCCGTTGGTGAGGGCCAGGCCCTCCTTCGCGGCCAGGCGCAGCGGGGCCAGGCCGACCCGCCCGAGGGCGGCGTCGCCGGGCAGCAGCTCGTCGCCGACCCAGGCCTCGCCCAGGCCGATCAGCGGCAGGGCCATGTGGGCCAGGGGCGCCAGGTCGCCGCTCGCGCCGAGCGAGCCCTTGCGGGGGATGCGCGGGTGCACCCCGGCGTTGAGCATGGCCAGCAGCAGCTCGAGGGTCGCCGGGCGCACGCCCGAGTGGCCGCGAGCCAGGGTGTTGGCCCGGATCAGCATGATCGCCCGCGTGGTGGCGATGTCGAAGGGGTCGCCGACGCCCACGGCGTGGCTCATCAGGATGTTGTGCTGGAGCTGCTCGACCTGCTCGGGCGGGATCAGCCGGTCCTTGAAGGCCCCGAAGCCCGTGGTGATCCCGTAGGCCACCTCGCCCCGCTCCAGCAGCGCGGCCACGGCGTCGGCCGCCCGCGCCACCGCCGCCCGCGCCCCCGGCGCCAGCACGACCCGCGGCGCCCCCGGTCGCCCGTAGGCCACCGCCAGTACATGGTCAAAAGTCAGATGCTCGCCGTCGAGCACGACGTCGTTGTCGTTAGCCATAAAGGACCGCCTTTTTATACCCACGAAGGCCACGAAGAGCGCGAAGGTGATGAGCGAAGCCCTGCCGTCGCGAGCGCGGCTTCAGCCTCTTGTTCGGCTCAGCCCGGCAGGTCCGGCACGACGCGCGATCGTGATCTTCGTGATCTTCGTGCGCTTCGTGGTAAAGATCTACACGACCCGCCCTCGCTTGATCACCGTGCGCACGGGGTTGCCGCCGAGCTCGTAGGCCAGGTAGCGGTAGTCGGGCGCGTC
>DAOLDO010000616.1:0-4372 GCA_035327325.1 Chloroflexaceae bacterium
GGCCTGGATCGGCTGCGCGAGCTGATGGCCCAGTCCGCGCAGGGCCGCTTGAACGGCCTCGCACGGTCCCCAGATCCGGATGACATGATCGAGCCGCCCGCCGAGAATCCTCCCTTGCCCGTCTCCATCGCTGCATCATGAGTTCCACCACGACCTTTCCCGCCCGGCTCGCCGAGTTGTCGCAGGCGCTGCGCGCGCTCCTGGCGGGGCTGCGAGGGCGCGTACGGCCCGTGGCGGCCAGCGGCAGGGGCGACCGCCCCCCCCCCCCCGCCGCCTGGGCCGGGCGGACCTCGGGGGGGGCGGGCAGCCGCCACAGACCGGGGGCGTGGGGCAGGGGCGCGAAGAAGGGGCTGCCCGCCGCGAGGGCCGCCGCCAGCTGCCCCTCGGCCTCCTCGCCCGCGCCGTCGCCATACCAGGCCCGCGCCAGCTCGCGGGTGCTGAGGGCCTGCACGCCCGTGCCGTCGCGCAGGGCGGCCCATAGTCGCTCGAGCCCCTCCGCGTCGGGCGGGGCGCCCGCGCCGATGGGCCCGGGCTGCTGCGCCGGCCGCGGCGCCGGGGCGACCACGCGCCGCCCGCCGCGGGCCCCGGGCGCGGCCGTGAGCGCCTGCCCGTCCTGCGGGGTCAGCACCTCGGCCAGGCCCCGCAGGCGCGCGGCCAGGGCGGCGCGGGCCTCGGCGTCGCCGTGGACGAGGGCCACGGCCCTCGGCTTGAGGGCGCGCACCATCCCGGCCAGCTCGTCGCCGTCGGCGTGGGCGCTGAGGCTGTAGCGGCCCACCTGGCAGGCCACGGGCAGCTCGCGCCCGTTGAGGGTCAGGCGGCGCGCCAGGGGCGGGGCCTCTGCCAGGTCGAGCAGGCGCCGGCCGGGGGCCTCGTCGTCGAGGTAGCCGCTGAAGAGGATGGCGCTCTGGGCGTCGCCGACGAGGCGCTCGGCGTACCAGACCGAGGGGCCGCCGGTGAGCATGCCCGACGAGGCGACGATCGCGCCGGGCGGCCCGGCGAGGACGCGCTCGCGGGCCTGGGTCGTCTCGACGGGCTGCACGGTTCCACCGAAGAAGGGCTTGCCGCCGGCCAGCAGGTGGCGGCGCAGGGCCGGGGTGAGGGCGGCGGGGAAGGCGGCGTAGGCGGCGCAGACGGCGCGCACCAGCCCGTCAACCGCGATCGGGAAGGGCGGGATCAGGCCGTCGCGCTGGGCGGCCCGCAGGATGAGGATCACCTCCTGGG
This sequence comes from Chloroflexaceae bacterium, assembly GCA_035327325.1. GTDB lineage: Bacteria > Chloroflexota > Chloroflexia > Chloroflexales > Chloroflexaceae > CAIWXH01. Next base: position 1,222 of record DAOLDO010000616.1, read on the forward strand.
CCCGCCCGAGGGCGAAGGCGGGGATCAGGCAGCGCCCGCCCCGGGCGACCACCTCGGCCACGGCCTCGGCCAGGCGCCGCTCCTCCTGGGCGCGGTTGGGGTGGAGCCGCGCGCCGTAGGTGCTCTCGAGCACCAGCAGGTCGGGGCGGGCCGGCGCGGGCACGGCGGCGCCGAGGATGGTGCGCTGCGGCGTGACGCTCACGTCGCCCGAGATCACCAGGCGGCCGTCCTCGCCCTCGAGGCCCAGGCTGACGGCGCCGGCGATGTGGCCGGCCCGGCGCGCGTGGACGGCCAGGCCCGGCAGCTCGGCGAGGGCCTGCTCGCCCTCGGCGAGGGGGCGCAGCCGGCGCAGTGCCGCGGCCACCAGAGCCTCGTCGTAGAGCGGCAGCTCCAGCTCCTCGCTGGCCCGGCGCGCCATCACGCGCACCGCGTCGCCGAGCATCACCTCCATCAGCCTGATCGTGGCCGGGCTGGCGTAGATCGGCGTGGCGGGGTAGCGGTCGGCCACCAGGGGCAGCGCGCCGATGTGGTCGGCGTGGGCGTGGGTGACCAGGATCGCGTCGAGGCTCACCCCGGCGAGGGCGGCCAGGTCGGGCAGGCGGTCGCGGGCGTCAACCCGCACCCCCGCGTCAACGAGCAGGTTGCGCCCGCCGATCTCGACCAGCTGGCAGGTGGCGCCGACGCCCCCGGCGCCGCCCAGGAAGGTGATCTGCATGGCGAGGCTCGTACTCCGTCCGAGCAAGGCTGATAAGCTGCCGCTCCTGAGCCGGGCGACCACGTGGGGTCGGCCGTACCTGCCTCAAGCTGGCGTAAGGGCGGCCCAGCGTGGCCGCCCCGCTGCACCCAACCCCGCAGAAGAGCTCGGACGCAGTTAGCGGCCTACTGGCCGAAAAACGCCCGCGCCGCCGCCGCCACGTGCTCGACCTCGGCCCTGGTCAGCTCGGGGTAGAGGGGCAGCGAGAGGATGCGGGCCGCCGCGGCCTCGGTGTTGGGCAGGTCGCCGGCCCTGTAGCCCAGGTGGGCGTAGGCCGGCTGCAGGTGGGCCGGCAGCGGGTAGTGCACATCGGAGCCGACGCCCGCGTCGGCCAGGTGGCGCCGCAGCCCGTCGCGCTCATCGCAGGCGACCACGAACAGGTGGTAGGCGTGGCCGAGGTCGTCGGCGGGCAGCTCCAGCGGCAGGCCGGCGAGCAGCTCGCGGTACCAGGCGGCCCGCTCGCGGCGCGCGTCGTTCCACGCCTCCAGGTGGCGCAGCTTGACCCGCAGGGCGGCGGCCTGGATCTCGTCGAGGCGCGAGTTGCGGCCGCCCGGCTCGGTGGCGACGTACTTCTCGCCCCAGCCGTACATGCGCAGCCGGCGCAGCCGCTCGGCCAGCTCGGCGCTGCCCGTGGTGAGGGCGCCGGCGTCGCCAAGGGCACCCAGGTTCTTCGAGGGGTAGAAGCTGAAGCAGGCCACCTCGCCCCAGGCCCCGGCGCGGCGCCCCGGCCCCGCGCCCCCGTTCCATGCGCCGTGGGCCTGGGCCGCGTCCTCGACCACCGGCAGGCCGTGGCGCTCGGCCACCTCGCGGATCGCGTCCATCTCGGCCAGGCGCCCGTAGAGGTGCACCGGCATGACCGCCCTGGTGCGCGGCGTGAGCGCCGCGTCCAGCCGGTCCGGGTCGAGGTTGTGGGTGCGCGGGTCGCTGTCAACGAACACCGGCCGCGCCCCGGCCTGCATGATCGCGGCGGCCTGGTAGACGCAGGCGTTGGCGACGGTGACCACCTCGTCGCCGGGGCCGACGCCGAGGGCCGCCAGGGCCAGGTAGAGGGCCTCGAAGCCGCTGGCCACGCCGACGCAGTGGGCGGCGCCGCACGAGGCGGCGAACTCCTCCTCGAAGGCCCGCACCTCGGCGCCGAGCACGTACCAGCCGCCAGCCGCCACCCGCGACAGGGCGCCCGTCAGCTCGTCGCCCAGGGCCGCCGCCTGCCGCGCGAGGTCGCCGAAGGGGACGCGCATGGCCGCGGTCATGGCGCGGCCTCGCCGGCCCGGCGCCCCTCGGCGAGCCTGGCGGCGAGCCAGTCCGTGATCGTGCGCAGTCCGTCCGGGTGGATGCCGTGGCCGACCCGGTCCTCCTGGTAGCTGTGGCGGACCGGCAGGCCGGCGAGCAGGTCGCGGGTCATGTGAGCGGCGGCCACGGGGATGACATCGTCGTAGGTGCCGTGGATCTGCAGGATGGGCAGCCCGGCGAGGCCCGCGGGCTGGGCCTCGGGCATCAGCTCGGGGTCGGCGTAGCCGCTGACGGCGACCAGCCCGGCCACAGCCTCGGGGCGGCGCAAGGCCAGGGCCAGGCCCATGATCGCGCCCTGGCTGAAGCCGAGGATGTACGTGCGGGCCGGGTCGGTGCCGAGACGGGCCGGCAGGCCCGGCACGAAGCGCTCGACCAGGTCGAGGGCCGTGGCGCGCGAGGCGGCGTCGGGGACGAGGCGCCCGGGCGCGCCGCCCAGGTGGTACCAGGCGAAGCCGCCCCAGGGCAGGGCCAGGGGCGCCCGCGCGCTCACCACGTGGAAGCGGGGGTCCACCTCGTCGGCGAAGGCGAACAGGTCGCGCTCGCCGGCCCCGTAGCCGTGGAGCAGCAGGAGCAGGGGCGCGGGGCCCTCGCTCGCCGCGCGGGGCTTGCGCTCGATGGTGTGGATGGTCGTCATGGGATGATCAGCTCCTGGCCGATGCGCAGGCTATCGGCCTGGGCGGGCGTCAGGTCGTTGGCCTCGAGCAGCGCCTGGACCGTCACCCCGAAGCGCTCGGCGATGGCGCGGGCGGTGTCGCCCGCCACCACGGTGTAGGTGCGGGGCCCAGCCTGGGGCTCGGGCGTCGCCGTGGGCGGCTCGGGCGTGGCGGTGGCCGTGGCCTCGGGCGTCGGGCTCGCCTCGGGCGTCGGGCTCGCCTCGGGCGTCGGGCTCGCCTCGGGCGTCGGGCTGAGGGTGGGGGTCGCCGAGGGGCGCGGCGTGAGGGTGGGCAGCGCGGGCGGGCCAGGGGGCGGCGCCGCCTCGGCCGGGTCTGGGGCGACGGCCACCTCGGGCGGCGGGACGAACTCCTCGCCGCGCCGCGTGCCGGAGAGCAGCAGGGTCAGGTCGCCGACGCGCAGCTGGGCCACGTCGGCCCGCGAGAGGGCCAGGGC
>DAOLDO010000617.1:0-4365 GCA_035327325.1 Chloroflexaceae bacterium
ACCTCACAGAGCGAGCACAGCGAGCGACTCACACCTCCGCAATGGCACCGCCGATGACAAGTGACCCACTAGCGCATCGCGAAGACGAACTGCTCGAGCGCCCGCGCCACCCCGTCGCTCGCGTTCGACGCCGTGGTGTAGCGCGCAGCCCGGGCCACCTCCGGCGGCGCCCCCGCCATCGCCACGCTCACGCCGCTCTGCGCGAACATGCTGATGTCGTTCTGGCTGTCGCCGATGCTGAGCACCTCGTCGCGCCGCACGCCGAGCGCCTGCATCAGCTCGGCGAGCGCGGCGCCCTTGCCCACCCCAGGGGCGACCCACTCGAGGAAGTGCTGGTGGGTGCGGATCTGCTCGAGCCTGGGGCTGGTCAGGCGCCGCAGCTCGTCGTCGTGGGGCCCGGGCTCGCAGAACGCGAGCAGCTTGATCGGGTCCGGGACGTGCGCCTCGGTCAGCGCGGGGACCTCGCGGATCGCGGGCTCGCCGTAGGGGACGAGGGCGTCGAGCGGGGCCTTGCCGGGCAGGCAGACGATCTCGCGGAGGCCGAACAGGCAGAAGGGGACCCCGCGGCTGAGCAGCAGGTCGCGCACCAGGGAGACCTGGTCGCCGTGGAGGAGCCGCCGCGGGCGCACGGTCCGGCGGGCCACGTCGCCGAACGCGGCGCCGTTGAGGCAGATCAGCCGGCGCAGGTTGAGGGCCTCGCCATAGGGACGCATCGAGTCGAACGAGCGACCGCTGGCGAGCACAACCGTGATGCCCGCCTCCAGGCAGTCGTGCACCGCGGCCCGGTTCGCCGCGCTCACCGTGTGGTCCGGCCCGAGCAGCGTGCCGTCAAGATCGAGGGCGACCATGCGGATCTGGCTCATCCCGTGCGGCCCCCCGGGAGCGGGCCGCGGCGCGGCGTCTCCGTGGGCGCTTCCTCCTCAATCGTTTCAGCGAAAACCGTGTAGAGTATAGCACAGTGTGGGCGGTCGCTGGCTGGGCGGCGGGAGCCTACGCCGGCCCGGGCGCTTACCCGGGCCAGGGCGACCTGAACGGCAGTGCACGCTTCGAGGATGCCTCCGGCATTCACGGCGCATGACCACGGGCCAGGTGGCATAGCAGCGGCAGACGCCTTGCGGGGTCCAGGGGCGCAGCCCCTGGCGCGGGAGGGTGTGGGAGGGCCGGCGGCGGTCCTCCCACAGGCACAGGGCTGGCAGGGGCGGCCCCTGCGAAAAGACGGGGTGGCAGGGGCGCCCCCTGCCCATCACAGCCGGAGGCTAGACCTCGGGCCGCTGGGGCCGCGCCAGCCGCTCGGCCAGAAAGTCGCGCAGGCGCTGGGCTGCGGGGCTGAGGGCGCGGCCCTCGCGGGAGACGAGGACCATGGTGCGACCGAGGACGGGCTCGGCCAGCCTGATTACGGCCAGCTGCTCGTCGCCCTTGAGCGCCAGGCGCGGGATGACGGCGAGGCCCAGGCCGGCCTCGGCCAGGCGCAGCAGCAGCTCCATCGAGCCGCTGTCGAGCACGACCCGGGGCAGGAAGCCGGCCTCGCGGCAGGCGCGCAGGGTCGCCTCGCGCACGTAGCCGCCCGGCGAGTAGAGCAGGAAGGGCTCGCTGGCCAGCTCGGCCATCGTCACCGAGCGGCGGCCGGCCAGGGCCAGGGGGTGGGCCCGCTCGACGACCACCACGAGGGGCTCGCTGAACAGCTCGGTCACGCGCAGGCCGCGCAGGCTGTCGGGCCTCGTGACCACGGCCAGCTCGATCTCGCCGCTGTCGAGCAGCGTCATCAGCGTCGAGGTGCTGCCCTCGTGCACGCGCAGCTCGAGCTCGGGGTAGTCGCGGTGGAAGCGGCGCAGCACCTCGGGCAGCAGGCGCTCGCTCACCGTGGGCGGCGCCCCGATGCCGACCCGGCCCCCGTGCAGGTCGCCGCGCTCGCGCATCTCGGCCCGGGCGGCCTCGACCTGGGCCAGGATGGTGCGCGTGTGGGCCAGGAAGGCCCGCCCCGCCTCGGTGAGGCGCAGCCGCCGCCCGACCCGCTCGAACAGGGGCCCGCCGCGCAGCTCGCGCTCGAGGTCCTGCAGCTGCTTGGTGATCGCCGGCTGCGAGATCATCAGCTCCAGGGCCGCCTTCGAGACGTGCTCGTGGCGCGCCACCGCCTCGAAGTAGATCAGGTGCCGCAGCTCCATCAGCCCCGCTTTCGTTGAACTCTGGTCTATCAATTAAGCTTAAACGATATATTGGACTTATGCAATCCCCCGCTGCTATGCTTAAGTCATAGCTTGTTCCCACCGACACAAGGAATACGAGGAGGGCGGCCACGGCGGCCGGGGCGCGCGCCCCTCAGGGGGCGGCTCTGGGCTTTGCTGTGCCGCAAGAAGCAGATGGTCACGACCCGAGCAGCGGTCCTCTACACGACCGGCAACCAGGGCCCCTTCGCCGCCACGCGCCCACTGGTGATCGAGGAGCTGGAGCTCGCGGGCCCCGGCCCCGGCGAGGTGCTGGTGGAGGTCGCGGGCGCGGGCCTGTGCCACTCCGACCTGTCCGTGATTGACGGCAACAGGCCCCGGGTGATGCCGATGGTCCTGGGCCACGAGGCCAGCGGCGTGGTGCGCGAGGTGGGGCCCGGCGTCGCCGAGCTGGCCCCGGGCGATCACGTGGTCTTCGCCTTCGTGCCGGCCTGCCGCCACTGCCTGCCCTGCGCGACGGGGCGAGCGGCCCTCTGCGAGAACGGCGCCAGGGCCAACACGGCCGGCACCCTGCTCAGCGGGCGGCGGCGCTTCCACGGCCCGGGCGGCGCCGAGCTGCACCACCACCTGGGGGTCTCGGCCTTCTCGCAGTACACCGTCGCGGCCCAGGAGTCCCTGGTCAAGATCGACCCCGGCATCCCCCTGAGCGTGGCGGCCCTCTTCGGCTGCGCGGTGATGACCGGCGTCGGCGCGGTGCTGAACACCGCCCGGGTCGAGGCCGGGGCCGGCGTGGCGGTCTTCGGGGTGGGCGGGGTCGGGCTCAGCGTGGTGATGGGCGCGCGGGCCGCCGGCGCCCACCCGATCGTCGCCGTGGCCGCCTCGGAGCGCAAGCTCGAGCTGGCCCGGCGCGCCGGCGCCACCCACACCGTCTGCGTGGGCCGCGAGGACCCGGTGGCCGCGATCAGGGCGATCGCCCCGGGCGGCGCCGAGTACGTCTTCGAGAGCGTCGGCGACGAGCAGGTCCTGGCCCAGGCCTACGCGGCCACCCGCCGCGGCGGCACCACGGTCACCCTGGGGCTGCCCGCCCCCGGCCGCCAGCTCAGCCTCTCGGCGGTGAGCCTTGTGGCCGAGGAGCGCACGCTCAAGGGCTCGTACATGGGCTCGTGCGTGCCTCGCCGCGACATCCCCCGCTTCATCGCCCTCTACCAGGCCGGGCTGCTGCCGGTCGAGCTGCTGCTCAGCCGCGCCATCGCCCTGGACGAGATCAACGAGGGCTTCGACGCCCTGGCCCGCGGCGAGGCCGTGCGCCAGATCGTCACCTTCCCCGCCGCCCGGGAGGCCCGCCGGCCCGTGGCCCTCGCCGCCGACTAGGACGCCGTCCGAGCTACGCCGCGGGTCGCACCCGCGGGGCGGTCACGCCGGGCCGCCCTTACGTCCCGCTAGAGGCCCTACGGTCGCCGCCACGTGCCGCCCGCCCCGGGAGCGGCAGCGTCGTCTCCTCGCTCATACCAGGAGCACAGTATGGACTTCACCCTCCCACCGGAGGTGGTCGCCCTGCGCGACCGCACCCGCCGCTTCGTTGACGAGGCCGTGATCCCCCGCGAGCGCCACCTGCCGCCGACCGAGGACCACGCGGCGTGGGACGCGCTGCGCGCCGAGCTCCAGGCGGCCGCCCGGGAGGCCGGGGTCTTCCTGCCCCACCTCGGCCCCGCCTGGGGCGGGCTGGGCCTCGACTGGCGCGGCTGCGCCGTGGTCTTCGAGGAGGCCGGCCGCAGCGTCCTGGGCATCCAGGCCCTTAACTGCGCCGCCCCCGACGAGGGCAACATGCACCTGATCGAGAAGATCGGCACCCCGGCCCAGAAGGAGCGCTTCCTGCGCCCCCTGGCCGCGGGCGAGGCGCGCTCGTGCTTCGGCATGACCGAGCCGCCCCCCGGGGCCGGCGCCGACCCCTCGCTGCTCGCCACCACGGCCGAGCGCCGCGGCGGCCGCTGGGTGATCAACGGCAAGAAGCACTTCATCAGCGGGGCGAGCGGGGCCGCCTTCTGCATCGTGATGGCCAGGACCGACGAGGTGCGCGGGCGCCACGGCGCCACCATGTTCCTGGTGGACGCCGCCAACCCCGGCTTTCGCGTGGACCGCCGCCAGCCCATCCACGACCTCTTGTTCGTCGGCGGCCACGGCGAGGTGACCCTCGAGGGCTGCG
>DAOLDO010000618.1:0-4362 GCA_035327325.1 Chloroflexaceae bacterium
CAGATCGCGCACCGCATCACAATGCGATAAAACCTTGCGCGCCTTGCACTTTGCCCGGCGGCGGCGTATAATGCAAGCGACTGTTTCTCACGCTCCCAGACCTTCTCCGGGGTCCGTCGCTCTGTACCAAGGACGGCGCATGGAAGAACTGTTGGGGAACGCCTCCGGCTCAGACGCGCCACCAGCGCCCGACCACGTCGAAAACGGCAACGCCCTCGAGGCTGAAGATCTCGCCCTCATGGAGCAGTTCCTGCGCGACCCTGCCCATGACTACCGCAACCTGAAGTACGGGGACACGGTGGACGGCAAGATCATGCGCGTGGACCGCGACGAGATACTGGTGGATATCGGCGCCAAGGCCGAGGGCATCGTCCCCTCCCGCGAGATGCAGTCCCTCGCCCCGGAAGACCGCGCCGCCCTCCAGGAGGGCGACACCCTGCTCGTCTTCGTCGTCCAGTCCGAGGATAAAGAGGGCCGCGCGATCCTCTCGATCGACAAGGCCCGCCAGGAGCGCAGCTGGCGCGCGCTCCAGACCGCCTACGAGCAGGGCGAGGTGATCAGCGCGCGCGTGGTCAACTACAACAAGGGCGGCCTGCTGGTCAACCTCGACGGCGTGCGCGGCTTCGTGCCCGCCTCCCAGGTGACCGGCATCAGCCGCGGCCCCGAGACCCAGAAGCAGTCCGATATGGCCCGCATGGTCAACAGCGACCTCAGCCTCAAGGTCATCGAGATCAACCGCAACCGCAACAGGCTCATCCTCTCCGAGCGCCAGGCCGTCCAGGAGTCGCGCGAGATCAAGAAGGACGAGCTGCTCGCCCGCCTCCAGGAGGGCGATGTGCGCACCGGCTCCGTTAGCTCGGTCTGCGACTTCGGCGCCTTCGTGGATATCGGCGGCGCCGATGGGCTCGTCCACCTCTCCGAGATCTCCTGGAGCCGGGTCAAGCACCCCGGCGAGGTGCTCAAGGTCGGCGACCAGGTCCAGGTCTACATCCTCAGCATTGACAACGAGCGCAAGCGCATCGCCCTGTCGATCAAGCGCACCCAGTCCGAGCCCTGGACCAAAGCCGGCGAGCGCTACCAGCTCGGCCAGATCGTCGAGGGCACGATCACCCAGCTCGCCTCGTTCGGGGCCTTCGCCCGCATCGAGGACGGCATCGAGGGCCTCATCCATATCTCCGAGATGGGCGACGAGCGCATCCAGCACCCCAAAGAGGTCGTCTCAGAGGGCGAGGTGGTCAGGGCCCGCGTGATCCGCATTGACCCCGCCCGCAAGCGCATGGGCCTCAGCCTCCGCCTCAGCCGCGAGGTCGGCGAGGAGGAGCCCGCCGACGAGCCGCCCGCCGAGCAGTGAGCCCGCGTCCCCGGATAGACTAGTTGGAGAACACAATGTCTGACCTCTACAGTAAGTTTACAAAGCGGGCCAAGCAGGTGCTGCAGCTCGCCCACGAAGAGGCGCGCTCGTTCAACCACCCCTATATCGGCACCGAGCATATTCTCCTCGGCCTGATCCGCGAGAGCGAGGGCATCGCCGCGCGCGTCCTCGACGACCTCGGCGTCAAGCTGGCCCAGGCCCGCAGCGCCGTCGAGTTCATCGTCGGCATGGGCGAGGGCACCCCCGTCACCGACCAGGAGCTGACCGCCCGGGCCCAGAAGGTGATCAAGTACGCGATCGAGGAGGCCAGCCGCCTCAACCACCACTATATCGGCACCGAGCACCTGCTGCTCGGCCTCGTCCGCAACGGCGAGGGCGTGGCCACCGGCGTGCTCGATATTATGGGCGTGTCGCTGGAGCAGGTGCGCAACCAGGTGATGCGCGTGCTGCGCCACGGCACCGCCGGCACCGCCGAGCAGCGCCCCGGCGCCCCCGGCCAGGCCGCCGCCCAGCGCCAGTCCAAGACGCCCTACCTCGACGCCCTCGGCACCGACCTCACCGAGATGGCCGAGGCCGGCCGCCTCGACCCGATCATCGGCCGCCAGCACGAGATCGAGCGCGTCATCCAGATTCTCAGCCGCCGCACCAAGAATAATCCGGCCCTGATCGGCGAGCCCGGCGTCGGCAAGACCGCCATCGTCGAGGGCCTGGCCCAGCGTATCATCCAGGGTGATGTGCCCGACAGCATCAAGGGCAAGCGCGTTGTCACCCTCGACATGGGCGCTCTGGTCGCCGGCACCAAGTACCGCGGTCAGTTCGAGGAGCGCCTCAAGCGCGTGATCGACGAGATCAAGGAGACGCGCTGCATCCTCTTTATTGACGAGTTCCACACCATCATCGGCGCCGGCGGCGCCGAGGGCACCCTCGACGCGGCCAACATCCTCAAGCCCGCCCTCTCCCGCGGCGAGCTCCAGACCATCGGCGCCACCACCCTCGACGAGTACCGCAAGTACATCGAGCGCGACGCCGCCCTGGAGCGCCGCTTCCAGCCCGTGATGGTGGACGAGCCCTCCCTCGAGGACACGGTGCTCATCCTGCGCGGCATCAAGTCGCGCTACGAGGACTTCCACCAGCTCCAGATCTCCGACGAGGCGATCAAGGCCGCCGCGGCTCTCTCCGCCCGCTACGTGCCCGACCGCCAGCTCCCCGATAAGGCCATTGACCTGATTGACGAGGCCGCCAGCCGCGTGCGCATGTACCGCTCCGCCACCCCGCCCCAGCTCCGCGACGCCCTGCGCGGCCTCGAGGCCCTGCGCAAGGAGAAGGAGGCGGCCCTCGAGGATAAGCAGTACGACCTGGCCTCCGACCTGCGCGAGCGCGAGGAGCGCATGCAGGGCCGCATCACGGCCATCGAGGCCGAGATCGGCGCCGCCGGCGGCGAGGAGCGCATCGCCGAGCGCCCCTACGTCACCGAGGAGGATATCGCCGAGGTGGTCGGCATGTGGACGGGTATTCCCGTCACGCGCCTCAAGGGCGACGAGACGGTGCGCCTCATGCAGATGGAGGAGTTCCTCCACAACCGCGTGATTGGCCAGCAGGAGGCGATCGTCACCATCTCCAAGGCGGTGCGCCGCGCCCGCGCCGGCCTGAAGGACCCCAAGCGCCCGATCGGCAGCTTCATCTTCCTCGGCCCCACCGGCGTCGGCAAGACCGAGCTCGCCAAGACTCTGGCCGAGTTCATGTTCGGCTCCGAGGACAGCCTGATCAAGATTGATATGTCCGAGTTCCAGGAGCGCCACACCACCTCGCGCCTGGTCGGCTCGCCCCCCGGCTACGTCGGCTACGGCGAGGGCGGCCAGCTCACCGACGCGGTGCGCCGCAAGCCCTACAGCGTGGTGCTCTTCGACGAGATCGAGAAGGCCCACCCCGACGCCTTCAACCTGCTGCTCCAGGTGCTCGAGGACGGCAACCTCACCGACGGCAAGGGCCGCAAGGTTGACTTCCGCAACACGATCATCATCATGACCTCGAACGTCGGCACCGAGCATATCCGCCGCGCTAGCCGGATCGGCTTCGGCGGCAACGCCGACGAGATTGACCAGGCCGATATGCGCCGCAAGGTGGACGACGCCCTCAAGTCGCTGTTCCGCCCCGAGTTCCTCAACCGCATTGACGCCACGATCATCTTCCACCCCCTCACCACCGACGAGATCAAGGCGATCACCAGCCTCATGCTCAAGCGCGTGCAGAAGCAGCTCGACGAGCACCAGATGGGGCTCGACGTCCGCGAGGACGCCCTGGCGGTCCTCGCCCGCCGCGGCTACGACCCGGCCTTCGGCGCCAGGCCCCTGCGCCGCCTGATCACCAATGTGATCGAGGACCCCCTGGCCGAGGGCCTGCTCGACGGGCGCTTCGTCGAGGGCGATACGATCGTCGTGGACACCGAGGCCGAGGAGCTGCGCCTGCGCTCCCAGCGCCAGATCGAGTCCGGCGAGCCGACCGAGACGGCCGAGGAGAGCCCGGCCCTCGTGGAGTGATGCGGCTGACGCCGCGATTCTGGGGGGTGGGGGCTCGGCCCCTGCCCCCTTCCTTTTTGTGGGGTGGCCCCCACGCCCCTTGTTCGTGTGGGGTGGCCCCACGCCCCTGCTTCTGTGGGGTGGCCCCACGCCCCTGCTTCTTTTGCGGGGGGCCGCCGCCGGCCCCCCGCTCCCCCCGCGCAGGGGCTCCGCCCCTTGCCCCCGCTTGAGATACGCCGCTGCTGTGCCGCCTGGCCCTGCTGCCATGCCTCAGTCCTTAAGGATCGGTGCGCGTCCTGGCCCGGGTGAACAGCCTGCCGGGCAGCCGGGCCGACCGACGGCGAGGCAGATCGGTTCAAGCGAGGCGGGAGAGCGGCCCGCCGGGACGGTGGGACCGGCCGGGGCGCCCACGCGCGCCGGGGCGCCCTGAACGGCAGCGCCCACGGGGCATGACCACGGGCCGGCGGCACGGCA
>DAOLDO010000619.1:0-4357 GCA_035327325.1 Chloroflexaceae bacterium
GGAGATCCTCGACAAGCTGGTGCACGCCGAGCCCGACAACCAGGCGGCCAAGGATCTGCTCGCCGACACCTACGAGCAGCTCGGCTACCAGCAGGAGAGCCTGGCGCTGCGCAACAGCTTCCTCTCGGGCGCGAAGGAGCTCCGCGACGGCATCGTTCCGGTTCAGGCCGCCAAGGCCGGCAGCCCCGACTTCGTGCGCGGCACGAGCACCGAGATGTTCCTCGACTACCTCGGTGTCCAGATGGATAGCCGCAAGGCCGAGGGGCTGGCATTCAAGATCAACCTGGTCACACCCGACAACGGCGAGCGCTTCATCGTGGAGCTGAGCAACGCGACGCTCACCACCATCGCCGGCTACCAGGCGCCCGACGCCGACCTGACGCTCACGATCGACCGGCGCGACCTCGAGGATCTGATGATCGGCGCTGCCACCTTCCCCGAAAAGGTTGCGGCCGGCAAGACCAGACTGGAGGGCAACCCGCAGGTGCTGGCGCAGCTCGCCTCGACGATGGTGAAGTTCGATAACTGGTTCGAGGTGCTGCCCGGCACCAGGGAGCAGGCGAGCGCGGAGCCGAAGGCCGAGCTGTTCGAGGACGATGCGGCCGTCGAACTGCGGCCGTAGGGCGAGCTCCTCTCTTCCCGCCGCGGAGACGACCATGAACCTCCCGATCCTGCGCCGGCAGCTCTTCAACCGCGCTACCGTCCGCGAGGACCTCAGCGCCGGCGTGGTGCTCGGCATCCAGAGCATCCCCGACGGGCTAGCCACGGGCCTGCTCGCCCTGGTCAACCCGGTCTACGGCCTCTACAGCTACATGACGGGCGTGCTGACGGGCGCCATGTTCACCAGCTCGGTCTACATGTCCGTCCAGGCCACCAGCGCGATGGCCCTGATCGTCGCCAGCGTGCCCGAGGTGACGCAGGCGCCGGACCCCAATGTCCCGCTGTTCACGCTCGCTATTCTCACCGGGGTGATCATGCTCGTGGCTGGGCTGTTCAAGCTCGGCACGATGGTGCGCTTCGTGCCGAACTCGGTGATGGTCGGCTTCGTCAACGCTGTGGCGCTGCTCATCATCCTGGGCCAGCTAGACACCTTCACCGGCTACAATAGCTCCGGGCCGAACCGGGTCGTCAGAACCTTCGACCTGCTGCGCAACCTGGATCAGGTCCACGTGCCGACCTTGGCCGCGGGGGTGCTCACGATCATCCTGATCATGACTCTGGAGCGGACGCGCCTGAAGGCTCTGGGGATGGTGGTGGCCCTGTTCTTCGTCTCGCTGGTCGTCCCGTTGGCCGGCGCCGAGCAGATCGCGCTGGCCAGGGACGTCGCCGACATCCCCGGCTCGCTGCCAGCGCCAGTGCTGCCGTCGCTGCTGCTCATGCCCGCGCTGCTCGTTCCCGCGCTCTCGCTGGCCTTCGTGGGGCTGGTGCAAGGCGCCAGCATCAGCGCCTCGGTCGCCAACCCTGACGGCAGCTACCCTGACGCCTCGGGCGACTTTGTTGGGCAGGGGGTGGCCGGCATCGTCGCCGGGCTGCTCCAGGGGATGCCGGTCGGTGCGTCGATGTCGGCCACGTCGCTGGTGGTCGCTGCGGGCGCTCGCTCGCGTCTGGTAAACATCATCGCCGGCGTGGTGATCGGCCTGAGCATCCTGCTCTTCGGGGGGCTGGTGGGTCTGATGGCCATGCCCGCCCTAGCCGGGCTGCTGATCGTGATCGGCTTCCGCACGCTCAAGCTCGGCCAGGTGGAGACCGTCTGGAAGACTGGCCCGGTGCAGCAGACCGTGATGGTGCTGACGTTTGTCGCCGGCCTGCTGTTCCCCCTGCAGTACGCGGTGCTGATGGGCGTGGGCCTGGCGGTGCTGCTGTACGTCTTCCAGCAGTCGAACCGGGTGCGGGTGGTGGCCCTGCGCATCGCGCCGGGACAGTACCCCGTCGAGGTCAAGCCGCCGGCGGAGATGCCCGGCGGGCAGGTGACCATTCTCGTACCCTACGGTAGCCTCTTCTTCGCCGCGGCCCCGGTCTTCAACGCGCAGCTCCCCGCGGTGACGGAGGGCTCGCGCCACGCGGTGGTGGTCCTCGTGCTACGGGGCGAGACCGAGCTGGGCAGCACCTTCCTGGAGGTGATCGCCCGCTACGCCGAGGCGCTGCACGGGCAGGGAAGCCGCCTCATGCTCTCGGGCGTGGCGCCGTCAGTCCAGGTGCAGCTGGAGCGCACGGGGCTGCTGCATACACTTGGTCGCGAGAATATCTTCATTGCGGACGAGCGTGTTGGCCAGGCATTGCAGGAGGCGGTTGACGCGGCCGAGCTATGGATCGCGGATCAGCTGGATCTTCAAGTAGCCACGTGAACCATGATAGAATTTGCACCTATCCGCCTGAAACGACCGATGCGCCGGCCTTCTTCCTTCGCGCTCAATGAGCGGCGAGGCAGGTCGAGGTAGATTATGACGAAGCCGCAGATCCGTGTCCTCCTGGTCGACGACCATTCGGTCGTGCGCGGCGGCCTGCGCTTCTTCCTCGCAGGCGCCGACGACATTGCGGTCGTCGGCGAGGGCGCCAGCGGCGCTGAGGCTCTCGAGTTGGTCGCACGGCTGGCGCCCGACCTGGTGATTATGGACGTGATGATGCCGGGGATGGATGGGATCGCGACCACACGTGAGCTGCGGCGACGCTTCCCCGAAGTGCGCGTCCTGGCGCTGACGAGCTTCGGTGAGGGTGAGCTCGTGCAGCGCGCACTCCAGGCGGGGGCGATCGGCTATCTGCTGAAGGACACGCAGGGGAGCGAGCTGGTCGGAGCGGTTCGCACCGCCGTCGCAGGAGCACCAGTGCTAAGCCCAGACGTCACCAGAGCCCTGGTCAGCGCGTTGAACACGCCGCCCGCGCCCGGCGTCGACCTGTCGGAGCGTGAGCTCGAGGTGCTGCGGCTGATGGTCGCAGGCTTGAGCAACGAGCAGATCGCCGAGCGGCTCTACATCAGCCGGAACACGGTTCGTCACCACGTCCACAACATCCTCGGCAAGCTTGGCGCCGCCAACCGAACCGAGGCGGTCGGCCTGGCCGTGCAGCACAACCTGGTCGGATGACGCCTCGCCTGCGGAGGTCAGCGTGGGCTCTCCACCATCACCGATGTTGCTCGTCCCCACGAAGCTCACGGCGCCGCAGCGCAACCCGCTGTGGGTTCAGCGCGAGCGCCTGCTTGCCCGCCTGAGCGCTGTCCACCGGGCGCGGCTCACCTTGCTCGTCGCCCCCGCAGGGTTTGGGAAGTCTACGTTGGGGGCGCAGTGGCTCGGCGCAGCAACCGAGTCAGTCGCCTGGTTGAACCTGGACGAGCATGACCAGGACCCGCTGCGCTTCCTGGCGTATGTCGCGGGCGCCATCGAGCGTGTGCTCCCCGAGGTGCTACGCACGGCGCGCCCGCTGCTCAGCGCACCAGAGCCGCCGCCGCTCTACGTCATTTTGCAGGCGCTGCTCGTGGACCTCAGCGTTATTCCCGGCGGCCTGACGCTGGTCTTCGACGACTACCATAGCGTGACGGCCGAGGCGATCCACCAGGCTGTCTCCTACCTCCTGCGCCACCTGCCGCCCACGTCCCACCTGGTCATCCTCAGTAGGGCCGACCCACCGTTCACGCTTGCACGCCTGGGGGCCGAACAGCAGCTGACCGAGCTTCGCGCGGCGGACCTGCGCTTCACCTACGAGGAGGCAGACGCCGTCGTCACCTCCCTGGTCGGCCAGAAGGTCGACCGTGCCCTGGTCGCCGCTCTCTATGAAGAGACCGAGGGGTGGGCGATTGCGCTCCAGCTCGCCGCCCTCACCGCCCTCGGCGCACCTCACTCGCCGCGCTCACATCGTGGCTCCACTGTTATCGCCGAGTATCTGGCCGAGGAGGTGTTTGATCGCCAGCCTCAGGCCCTCAGGGACGCCCTGCTGAGCCTCGCCGTGCCGGAGCGGCTCTCCGCCGGGCTTGCCGCGACGCTGCTTGGCCCGCCAGGTGACGCGATCCAGGCGGAGCACCTCCTCGACCAACTGGTGCGGACGAACCTATTTCTGGCCCCCCTGGATGGAGAGGGTCGCTGGTACCGTTTCCACCACCTTTTTCGAGAACTGCTCCTCCGCCAGTTGCGCTTGACGGCAGATAAGCAGCTCGTGCATACACTTCACCTTCGAGCCGCAGCCTGGCTCGAGGCGGAGGGGCTGTTCGAGGAGGCCGTGCGCTGCTATCTCGCCGCTGGTGAAGAGAACGCGGCCGGCGCCCTGATCGAGCGGCTGCTTGCACCCGACCTCGGCCGTAGCTTGAGCCCGATTCGGCCCTCCTACTGGCTGCACCTCCTCCCCGCGCCGCTGATCGCGCGCCGCCCCG
>DAOLDO010000620.1:0-4350 GCA_035327325.1 Chloroflexaceae bacterium
GCGGACGCGGCGGCGGCGGCTACCCCACCGGCCTCAAGTGGGCCACCGTCGCCAAGTCTGTAGGGGGCGCCCAGGGTGGCGCCCGCACGCGTAAGTACGTGGTCTGCAACGGCGACGAGGGCGACCCCGGGGCCTTCATGGACCGCAGCATCCTCGAGAGCGACCCCCACCTGGTGCTCGAGGGCATGAGCATCGCCGCCTACGCCGTGGGCGCCGACCAGGGCTACCTCTACGTGCGCGGCGAGTACCCGCTCGCCATCCAGCGCCTGAACAAGGCCCTCATCCAGGCCCGCAAGCACGGCCTGCTCGGCAGCCAGATCTTCGACACCGCCTTCGACTTCAAGGTCGAGATCCGCGTCGGCGCTGGCGCCTTCGTCTGCGGCGAGGAGACGGCCCTGATCGCCAGCATCGAGGGCCGCCGCGGCCAGCCCCGCCCCCGCCCGCCCTACCCGGCCGAGCGCGGCCTCTGGGGCTGCCCCACCCTGATCAACAACGTCGAGACCTTCGCCAACATCGCGCCGATCATCGGCGGCGGCGCCGAATGGTACGCCTCGATCGGCACGGCGAAGAGCAAGGGCACCAAGGTCTTCGCCCTCACCGGCAAGGTGCGCAACACCGGCCTGATCGAGGTACCCATGGGCATCACCCTGCGCGAGATCGTCGAGGAGCTCGGCGGGGGCACGCCCGACGGATCCCCTGTCAAGGCCGTGCAGACCGGCGGGCCCTCGGGCGGCTGCATCCCCGCAGCGCAGTTCGACACGCCGGTGGACTACGAGTCCCTCGCCGCCGCCGGCTCGATCATGGGCTCGGGCGGCATGGTGGTGATGGACGAGGCGACCAGCATGGTCGAGATCGCCCGCTTCTACATGGAGTTCTGCATGGACGAGTCGTGCGGCAAGTGCGTCCCCTGCCGCGTCGGCACCGTCCAGATGCACCGCCTGCTCGACCGCATCTGCCGCGGCGAGGCAGCCCCCGAGGAGCTGGCCCGCCTCGAGGAGCTCTGCCAGCTGGTGCGCGAGACCAGCCTCTGCGGCCTGGGCCAGTCGGCGCCCAACCCGGTGGTGAGCACGCTGAGATATTTTCGCTCGGAGTATGAGCAGCGGCTGCGCCGCGAGGAAGTGGTGGAGGAGGCGCCCTGATGTCAGCCCGAACTCTCACCATTGACGGCCGGCTGGTCAGCGCCCGCGAGGGCGAGAGCCTGCTCGAGGCCGCCCGCGACGCCGGCGTCAACATCCCCACCCTCTGCCACCTCGACGGCCTCTCGGAGGTCGGCGCCTGCCGCCTGTGCCTGGTCGAGATCGAGGGCACGAGCAAGCTCCAGCCCGCCTGTCATACCACGGTCAGCGAGGGCATGGTCGTCCACACCAACACCGAGCGCCTGCGCGGCCACAGGCGCGCCATCGTCGAGCTGCTCTTCGCCGAGCGCGGGCATGTCTGCGCGGTGTGCGTGGCCGCGGGCCACTGCGAGCTGCAGAACCTGGCGGCCGCCGTGGGCATGACCCACGTGCGCTTCGACTACCTCGCGCCCCCCTGCGAGGTGGACATCAGCCACCCGCGCTTCGGGGTAGACCACAACCGCTGCGTGCTCTGCACGCGCTGCGTGCGCGCCTGCGACGAGGTGGAAGGCGTACACACCTGGGACGTGGCGGGGCGCGGCTCGGCGGCCCGTCTGATCACCGACCTGAACGTGCCCTGGGGCGAGGCGGCCAGCTGCACCTCGTGCGGCAAGTGCCTGCTGGCCTGCCCCACGGGGGCGATCTTCCGCCGCGGCTCGACCGTGGCCGAGCTCGAGCGCGACCCGGGCCGCATCGCCGCCATCGTCGCCGCGCGGGGAGAACGCTGGTGAGACCGCTCGATGCTACAGCGGCAAAGACGCCCCGCCGGGGCGTCTCAGCGCCGACAGGGAGGCGCCATGAGTGAGCGACTGAGGCTTGCGACGGTGTGGCTCGGGGGCTGCTCGGGCTGCCATATGTCGCTGCTCGACATGGACGAGTGGCTGGTGGAGCTGGCGGCCCTGGCCGAGCTGGTCTACAGCCCGATCGCCGACCGCAAGGAGTTCCCCGCCGGCGTGGACCTGGCCCTGGTGGAGGGCGCGGTCGCCAACGTCGAGCACCTCGAGCTGGCCCGCCAGGTGCGCCGCCGCAGCCGCCTGGTGGTGGCCCTGGGGGACTGCGCGGTCACGGGCAACGTCACCGCGATGCGCAACCCCCTCGGCCCGGCGCGCACCGTGCTCCAGCAGGTCTATATTGACCACGGCGACCCGCGGGGCGCCCTACCCGAGGCCCCGGGGCTCGTGCCGCCGCTGCTCGACAAGGTCGTGCCGCTGCACTTTGTGATCAACGTTGACCTGTTCCTGCCCGGCTGCCCGCCGCCGGCGCCCCGGATCCGCGCCCTGCTCGAGGCCCTGCTGCGCGGCGAGGCGCCGAGCGTGGCCAGCCAGTTTGGATAGCCATCGCTACGAAGGCGCCTGTGCCAGAGTGGACCAAGGACCAAAGACCAACCGCGCCGGCCTTTGTCATTGGTCTTCCGTCTTGAGCCGGCACAGCCTTTGACGGAGCAAAAGGTCTCCCTATGACCCGCACCATCGTGATTGACCCGGTGACCCGCATCGAGGGCCACGCCAAGATCAGCATCTACCTCGACGACGAGGGCCAGGTGCGCGACGCCCAGTTCCACGTCACCGAGTTCCGCGGCTTCGAGCGCTTCTGCGTCGGGCGGCCCTTCTGGGAGATGCCGGCGATCACCGCGCGCATCTGTGGAATCTGCCCGGTGAGCCACCTCCTGGCCTCGGCAAAGGCGGGCGACGGGCTGCTGGCCGTAGCCGTCCCGCCAGGCGCCGAGCAGCTACGCCGCCTGATGAACCTCGCCCAGATCGTGCAGTCCCACGCCCTCAGCTTCTTCCACCTGAGCGGGCCCGACCTGTTCCTCGGCTTCGAGAGCGACCCGGCGCGGCGCAACATCTTCGGGCTGGTGGCGACCGAGCCGGAGTTCGCCAGAGGCGGGATCAGGCTGCGCCAGTTCGGCCAGACGATTATCGAGGCTCTGGGCGGGCGCAAGATCCACCCGGCCTGGGCGGTGCCGGGCGGCGTGCGCTCGGGCCTGAGCGACGAGGCCAGGGCCGCCATCGCCGCCGGCCTGCCCGAGGCGTTCACGGTGGCCCAGGGCGCCCTCGAACGGCTGAAGGGCGTGCTCCCGCGGCTGGAGGAGGAGATCGCCAGCTACGGGCGCTTCCCCAGCCTGTTCATGGGGCTGGTGGGCGAGGACAGCACCTGGGAGCACTACGGCGGCCTGCTGCGCGTGGTGGACGCCCAGGGCTACGTCATGGCCGACCACATGCCGGCCTCCCGCTACGGCGAGCTGATCGGCGAGGCCGGCGAGCCCTGGAGCTACCTGAAGTTCCCCTACTTCAAGCCCCACGGCTACCCCGAGGGTATCTACCGCGTCGGCCCCCTGGCGCGCCTCAACGTCTGCCGCAGCATCGGCACCCCCGTGGCCGACGCCGAGCTGGCCGAGCTGCGGCGCCGCGCCGGCGGCGGCCCGGTGACCGCCAGCTTCTACTACCACTACGCCCGCCTGGTCGAGATCGTCGCCGCCCTCGAGCGCATCGGCCTGCTCCTGGCCGACCCCGGGCTGGGCGCCGGGCCACTGCGCGCCGACGCGGGCGTCAACCGGCGCGAGAGCGTCGGGGTCAGCGAGGCGCCGCGGGGCACGCTCTTCCACCACTACAGGGTGGACGACGATGGGCTGATCACCTATGTCAACCTGGTGATCGCCACGGGGCAGAACAACCTGGCCATGAACCGCACGGTGGCCCAGATCGCCAGGCGCTACCTGCGCGGCGACCGGCTCGACGAGGGGCTGCTCAACCGGGTCGAGGCGGGCATTCGGGCCTACGACCCCTGCCTCAGCTGCGCGACCCACATCGCCGGCGGCCCCAGCGCCGACCTGGCCCTGGTCGGCCCCGACGGGACGGTGCTGGACCGGATCGGGCGGTGAGGCTCGCTCCGCTCGCCGGGTGAGGCTCGCTCCGCTCGCCGGGTGAGGCTCACTGCGCTCGCCGGGTGAGGCTCACTGCGCTCGCCGGGGTGACGCTCGCGCCGCCCGCGTGGGTGATGCTCGGCTGCGCCTCGCCGGGGTGACGCTCGCGCCGCCCGCGTGGGTGATGCTCGCTGCGCTCGCCGGGTGAGGCTCGGCTGCGCCTCGCCGGGTGAGGCTCGCGCCGCCCGCCGGGGCGATGGTCAGCCGAGCGTGACCGCCCGGGATCGGGCGGCCACGTAGGAGCGCCAGCACCTGCCTCAGCGGGCGTAACGGCGGCCCAGCGAGGCCGCCCCGCGCCGTCGTGGGCCGCCC
>DAOLDO010000621.1:0-4346 GCA_035327325.1 Chloroflexaceae bacterium
CCGGCCGGGGCGCCACCCCGCGCCGGGGCGCCCTGAACGGCAGCGCCCACGGGGCATGACCGCACGGGCGGCGGCGCGGCAGAGCTATCGCCTTAGCGGGTCCAGGGCCGCAGGCCCGGCGCGGGTGGGTGTGGGAGGGCCGCCGCCGGCCCTCCCACGAAAAGTAGGGTTGGTAGGGACACCCTACCTTACCACCGGCGCCGCGCGCCGCATATACACCGCGCGGATCGCCCGCAGCACCTCCTCGAGCTCGAAGGGCTTGCGCAGGATCTCGGCGGCGCCGAGGCGCAGGGCCTCGTGCTGCTGGGCGCCCGTGGTCTGGCCGGTGAGGATGAGCACCCTGGCGTCGGCGTCGTAGGCCCGCAGCTCGCGCAGCAGCTCCAGCCCGCCCATGCCGGGCATGGCCAGGTCGCTCAGCACGATGTCGAACTCGCCGGCCTTGTAGGCGTCGAGGGCGCCCTGCCCGTCGCCGTAGGCGCTGACGGTGTGGCCGATCTGCTCGAGCAGCCGCTTGAGCGAGCGCTGGATGGTCACGTCGTCGTCGGCGAGCAGAATGCGCAGGCTGGGCAGCTCGGCCGGCTCGCGCTCGGCCTCGGCCAGGGCCGCCGCGGCCTCGGGCGTCTCGATCACCGGCAGCCAGATGGTCATGGTCGTGCCCTTGCCCGCCTCGCTCCGCACGTCGAACGAGCCGCCGTGGCTCTTCACGATGCCGTAGGAGACCGAGAGGCCCAGGCCGGTGCCCGGGGTCGCGCTGCCGCCCAGGGCGCCCTTGGTGGTGAAGAAGGGCTCGAAGATCTTGTCGCGGATCGCCTCGGGGATGCCGTGGCCCGTGTCGCGCACGGTCAGGGTGATGCCCCGCTCGTCGCCGTCGAGGGACACCGAGAGGGTGCCGCCCCGCGGCTTCATCGCGTCGCGGGCGTTGGTGAGCAGGTTGAGGAAGACTTGCGAGATCTGGCCGGCGTCGCAGATGGTCAGAGGGACGGGATTGATGTCGCGCACCACCTGGACGTGGTGCTTGCGCAGCTCGATCTCCATCAGCACCAGGGTGCCGTTGATCGCGTCGTAGAGGTCGGCCAGCTCGCGCCGCGGCTCCTGCCGGCGGGCGAAGGTGAGCAGGCTGCCGGTGATGCTCTTGCCGCGCTTGCAGGTGTCCACCACGACCTTGAGCGACTCGTTCTTGGTCTCGTCCTCGGGGCTGGCGAGGCCGAGCTGGGCGTAGCCGAGCATGCCGCCGAGCAGGTTGTTGAACTCGTGGGCGATGCCGGCGGCGAAGGTGCCGACGGCGGCCAGCTTCGAGGACTGGATCAGCTCGGCCTGGGACTCCTGGACCTTGCGGAAGAGGCGCGCGTTGGCGATCACCGTGGCGGCCTGGCGGGCGAAGGCCATGAGCACGCGCTGCTCGTCCTCGTTGAGGCCGCGGATCTCGGCGAAGGTCAGGCAGATCGCCCCCATCACGCGCTTCTCGTCCACCAGGGGGATGCAAACCAGGGCGTTCCAGTAGACCCCGTGGGTGAGCTGGGGCACGGGGGCCAGGGTCTGGATGTGCTGGTCGGTGAACATCATCACGCGCTGGCGGCCGAGCACGGCCTCGTAGCTCTTCGGCAGCGGCACGGGCGCGGGCGTGAAGCCGTCCACGGCGACGGGCAGGTTGTGGGCGGCCACCAGGGTCGGCACCTGCTGGTCGTCGAGCAGGACGACCCAGCCGTTGGCGGCGCTCATCAGCTCGGCCAGGCGGTCCACCAGCATCTGGAGCATGGTGGGCGCGTCGCGGATCGTGATCAGGGCGATCATCAGGCTCTGCAGGCGCTCGAGCTTGCTGGAGAGGGCCGTGGCGGCGGCCATCACCCCGCGCATCTCGTTGTTGACCCGGATCACCTCGCTCTGGCTGCGCAGGGCGTTGAGGAAGAGCACCATGGGCACGATGCCGAGCAGCACGGCGATGCCGTTGATGTCCCAGAGGATGGCGAGCAGGCCGCCGAGGGGCGCCAGGAGCAGCACGTACCAGCGCAGCTCGCCCTCGCGCAGGCGCATGCCCTCGCGCAGGGGCTTGCCCTCGCCGAGGCGGGCGAGCCCGGCGACGGCGCCGCGCTCGATCAGGTAGAACAGGCCGCCGGCGAGGAGCAGGGCGGCGATCGAGAGCACGGTGGTGTAGGGCAGGGTGCCCACCTGGTCCTCGATCGCCCAGGAGCCGCGGGTGCGGTCCACGAGCAGCTTGCCCGCCGCGGCGGCCAGGCAGCGCACCGAGACGGCCGAGGCGACCTGCCACCAGTCCTGGTCGCGGGCCAGGGCGCCCGCGACGGTCCCGACCACGATCGCCACGAAGAGCAGCGGCCAGGTGAGCGAGGTCAGGGCGGCGATCAGCACGGCGACGGCCACGCTCACTAAACGCCCGCTGGCCATCTCGAAGGCGGTCAGGTCGGCCACGGTGAGCAGCACGGTGAAGATCAGGGCCGCCAGCAGCTCGACCGGGAGGGGGACGTGCCAGGAGGATACGGTCGCCCCGATCACGACGGCCAGAGCCACGCACCAGAGGCCCACGAGGTAGAGGCGTGCCGACGAAGGGAGAGCGCGCATACGTGGAAGTGCTCCTGGGTCAGCTCAGCGGGCGAGGCGACGTCGGGAGGGGGACGGCGTCGAAATGGCGTTCCATGGCGTTATCATGCTAAACGGGGGCCCGGCGCCTTTTCCCTGACGGGCGGCGGGCCGGGGCGGCGACATCGGGTCAAGCTTAGCGCGGCGCCATTACGAGGGCAGGAAATCCCGCACCAGGGCGTTGAAGGCGTCGGGCCGCTCGTCCTGGGCCAGGAGCGAGGCCCGGTCGAGCACCTCGAGGCGGGCCCGCGGCAGGGCGGCGCGGAAGTCGTCGGCGCGGCGCAGGGGCGTGGTGGTGGCCTGGCGCCCCCAGACGAGCAGCACGGGCTGGCGCAGGCGCGGGAAGGCCGCCCTGATGTCGCAGTTGAGCAGGCCGGTCAGGAAGCAGATCGGCGCGTAGTAGGCCCCGGGGACGCGGCAGGTGTAGTAGAAGCCGTCGTGGGTCGCGGGCGTGACCATGGCCGGGTCGTGGTAGGCCTGGGAGCGCAGGAAGTAGGCCGTGCCGGCGCGGCTGGTCAGCCGGTCGAAGATGGCGCGCCCGAGAGGCCCGCGCAGGACCCTGTAGGCGGCCCACCCGGCGGGGCCCGGCGGGTCGCTGAGCTGGCCGAGGCCGACGGGGCAGACGAGCACGAGGGCCTCGACGCGCTCGGGCCAGCGGTCGGCGGCGGCGACGGCGTAGGCGGCGCCGAGAGAGCTGGCGACCAGGGCTGTGGGCGCGCCGATGTGGGCCAGGGCGGCCCCGATCTGGTCAATGTAGTCCTCGGCGCTGTAGCGGCGGGCGGGGCGGTCGCTATTGCCGTAGCCGAGCAGGTCGAGGGCGTGGACGGCGTAGCCGGGGCCGAGGCCCGTGAAGGGGCCACGCATCTCGAAGGCCGAGGCGGCCGCGTTGATGCTGTGGACGAGCAAGACCGGCCGGCCGGAGCCGGCGCTGTAGAGGGCCAGGCGGTGCCCGCGCCAATCGAGGTGGGCGGGGGCCACGGGCAGGAGGGGGAGGGGCTGCTCGCGCGTTGCCATAGTACTACTCCGCGATCCTGGGGCGCACCGGCCGCCCCGGCCAGTATATAATGCCCCCGTGGAACGTCAAACGACAAAAACGTCAGATCCGGCCCCGCTGGTCTTCGCCGCGGCGCCCCTCGACCAGTACGCCCTGCGGCTGACCACGGGCCTGGCCTACCTGGGCGGCCTGCTGATGCTGCCGCTGCTCTTCGCCTACCTGGCCAACCTGCGCTGGGAGGGCCTGATCATCCCGGTGGCCCTGGCGATCGCCGTGGCCGTCTTCCTGCTGCTCACCTACGCCTTTCAGGCCCGCGGCTACGAGCTGACGGCCGGCGAGCTCGTGGTGCGGCGGCGGCTGTGGCGGCCCATGCGCGTGCCCCTCGAGCAGATCACGGCGGCCTCGGCGGCCACGAACCTGGCCGACGTGCCGCGGCGGGGCCTACGCTTCGCCTTCAACGCGGGCATCTTCGGCTACCAGGGACCCTTCCGGCTCGCGCCCTACGGCGAGGTCTTCTTCCTGGCCACCAACCGCGGGCGCCTGGTCGCCGTGGCCCGCCAGGGGCGCACGCCGCTCATTCTCAGCCCGGACAGCCCGCGGGCCTTCGTCGAGGCGCTCAACGAGCGGCGCACCCAGGCCGCCCTGACGCGGCTCGGGCAGGACGAGGAGACCCCCGATGCGCTTCCCGCTCCTTGACCGGCTCGGCCTGCCCTGCGTCTTCGAGCGGCTGGTGCCGGGGCAGCAGCACCCCGACGGGCGA
>DAOLDO010000622.1:0-4342 GCA_035327325.1 Chloroflexaceae bacterium
GCGCTCGACGAGCCGCACCAGGTCCTGACGGCCGCTGGTCGCGTCCTCGAGGAGCAGGTAATCGCCCGGGGCCAGCCGGTCGAAGGCCCGCCCGGGGTCGGCCGGGTCGTAGAGCGCCGCGCTGCGGGCCGCGGCCGGCATCGTCGCCTGGGGGTCGCCCCAGCTGTACAGGCTGAGGCGGCCGTGCTCGGGGCGCAGCGTGGCGGCGCCCATGGTCTCGAAGATCACGGGCGGCTCGTCGGAGCGGCGCGGGCTGGTGCTCACCTGCAGGCCCGGGCTGGCGGGCAGCGTGAAGACGCTGTTCACCGCGAAGTGCAGCCAGGTGACGGCGGCGGCGCCCTCGTCGAGGGTGTAGCCGAGCAGGGCCAGGTGGCCGGCGACCGAGCGGCGCTGGGTCGCGCTGCTCAGGAAGGCCTCGTTGGCGACGCGGTCTTGCATGTAGCTGAGCTGGTCGGCCGCGGCGGCGAACAGCTCGAGCAGCATCATGCCGATGTCGGCCTCGCTGCGCTCGACCCAGTTGGGCATGCGCGCGGCGACGAAGTCGAGCAGGGCCTGGCGGAAGCTGGCGTAGTCCTTGGCCAGGTAGTCGATCGCCACCGCCGGCTCCTCGGCGGCGGCGTGGGGGCCTGCGGGGCCGCGCGGGTCGTACGGGTCGTCGCAGGCCAGGCGGAAGCGCAGCTCGCGGCTCGCGTGGAGCGGGTCTATGTCGGGGCCGCTCACGCTGAGCGTGTAGCGCGAGAAATCGCCTGGGGCGTCGAGCAGCAGCGTCACCTGGGCCGGCCCGCTCTGCGCGGCGGCCACCACGCGCGGGAAGAGGCGCTGTCCCCCGGTCAGGGCATAGCTGCGCGGGCTGAGCAGGTAGCCCTGCTCGGGCAGGCGCAGCGGGCGGGCGAAGGTGACGACCAGGCGGGGCGCGGGGTCGGTCGCCGTGGCGTCCTGCACGGCGACGCGGGCGATGCCCTGGGCGTTCGGGCGCAGGGGCGCGTCGCGGCTGGCGATCGGCGGGAGGGTCATGGGTCCACCTGCACCAGCAGGCGCTGGGCCTGGCGCGTGGCCCGCACCCTGTAGGCGATCTCGATCGTGACCGTCTCCTCCAGCCCGGGCTCGCTGCTCACCGTCACCTGCTCGACCTCGATGCGGTCGCCAAGCCAGCGCTGCAGGCTGGTGGTGATCAGGTAGCGGGCGCTGGCCCGCAGCACGTCGCCGCTGGGCGCGAAGACCAGGCGCTGCACGCCCGCGCCGAACTCGGGCAGGTTGACCCGCTCGCCGGGGCTGGTGAAGAGCACCTGGAGGATCAGCTGGCGCAGGTGCTCCTCGGCGCCGGACGTGTTCGGCGTGCCCTGGCCGCTCAGGCTGTAGGGGTAGGCGAGGAAGCGCGGCGCCCGCTGGTCGTCGTAGGGTGGGTTTGTCATAGGTTACTGCCCGCTGACCTTGGTCTGGTTGCCGGTGACGATGGCCTTGCCCTGGGGGGCGTTGAGAGCGTTCATGCAGAGCCCGACGCTGGTGGTGAGCAGCACGGGCGTCTGGCTCACCATGTCGCGGGTGGCCGGCGCCTGCCACTGGATGGTCAGGCAGGGCTGGGGCGTGCCGGACGGCATGGTGAAGGGGCAGCCGCTGACGATGAAGGTGTCGCTGGCGAGCAGGGCGAAGGTGCCGCCGGCCTTCACGCGCTGGTTGGCGCTGACGGCCGAGGCGCGCCCGCCGTGGGGGCACTGGATGGTGCAGCCGGCGTCGAGGATCTGCGCGCCCATCACAGCACCTCCAGCGCGCCGTCGTTGATCGAGACGCTCGACGAGCTCAGCTTGATCGTCTTGCTGCCGTTGGTGATCACGATCCCGTTCGAGTCGAGCTTGATGCTGTTGCCGTTGCTGTCGGCGATCTCGAGCGTGCCCCCGTCGTCGTCCATCACGATCTTGTGGCCGCTCTTGGTCTTGAGTACCTTGACCGCGGGCGTGGCGCCCTCGGGCAGCTCGCCGCTGGCGTACCAGACGCCCGACCAGATTGGGTAGCTGAGGTCGCCGCCCTCGAACTCCACCCAGACGTGGGCGCCGACGTCGGGCACGGCGAAGAGGCCCTGCTCGGCGGCGCCGCCGTAGGCGAAGGCGGGCAGGGCCCAGCCCGTCACCTCCTCGCCGAGCAGACGCGGCACCCTGGCCCTGATGCGGCCCAGGTTGTCAGGGTCGGCGTTGTCGGTGACCTCGCCGCGGTACTTGCCGAAGTAACGGCCCTCGACGCGCTCGACCAGGCGGGCCAGGATGTCGTCGGTGCGGGTGGGGATCATTGGCGCCTCACAGGCCCGGCAGGGCGAGGCCGAGGCCGCCGCCGCCGAACTGCTCGCTGCCGTCCACGTCGCGGGCGTTGCGGCGGGCCTCGAAGCTGAGGCTGTAGCCGCTGTCGCCGCGCAGCTCGTGGACGACGCTCGTCACGTAGTACTTGCCGCTGAAGGGCTTGCCGGCGCCTTTGACCAGGACCAGCCTGCGCGGGCGCAGCACGGCCTGGTAGGCGTCGCCGTTGACCTCGCCCTTTGCGCTGATGAACCAGCCGGCCTCGTCGCGGGCGGCCTGGGTCAGGGCCCGCAGCTCGGCCGGGTCGCTCGTCGGCGGCCCGAGCATCAGCAGCCGGGCCGCGGCCTCCTTCGGGGCCACGAGGGTGGCCAGGGGGCCGCCGATCAGGGCCGCCGCGTCCCGGGCCCCGAGCGGCGGGAGCTGCATGTCGCCCGCCTCGCCGGTGTTGGCGCTGCCCGAGCGCACATCCACCTGGGCGGCCTTCACGCTGAGCGGGCGCTGGCCGGTTACCCTGGCGCTGAAGCTGCGCAGGTTGCTCTGCTCGCCGAACTGCACGGCGAGGTCGGGCTGGGGCGGCCCGTCGAGCTGGGGCGCGCGGCAGTGGCCTACCACCTGGCCCGTAGCCCGGTCGGTCTCGAAGTAGAACTCCAGGCCGTTGCGGCGGGCCAGCTCGCGCACCAGCTGGAGGTCGCTGCCGCGCTGGACCAGGGTCGTCTCGTTCTCCTGGCGCACGGCCGCCGTGGGGTCAACGCGGGCCTCGACGCCGTAGCCGCCGAGGATCTGGCGCACTACGTCGGCGTCCGAGAGGTTCGGCCAGGCGGCCACCTTCTCCTCGAGGCTCATGAGCACGCTGGTGTCGGTGGCGCTCACGTCGAGGTGGCTGGCGCCCGGCGCGCCCGCCAGGCTGACCTCCACGGCGGTGATGTAGCCGTCGAAGACCGCCTCGAGCCCGTCGTCGCCGCTGCCGCCCGCCCCCAGGCCGCCCAGGCCGCCGGCCAGGGCGCCCAGGAGCGCCGCGAGCCCGCCGCCCGCGGTGAAGCCGATCCGCACCGAGACCTTCGTGTAGAGGGCCAGGCGCTCGTCGGCGAGGTGGCGCCAGGCGCCGTCGCCGTCGCGCTCGGTGAGCAGGCGCATGCGCAAGGTGGACGCGCCGGCGGTGTGCTCGGCCACGGTGAGCGCGAGCACATCGCCGTAGAACGTGCTGTCCACGGGGGTGTCGGCGAGGGTGAGCCTGTAGGCGAAGGCGGGCATAGGCTAGATCCTGTCGGGCGGGATGCGCAGCCGGCGCCCGGGCTCCTCCAGGTCGCGCGGGTCCATCGCGGCGTTGGCGTCGGCGATCAGCCAGAACTTCTCGGGGTTGCGGTAGAAGTTGTAGGCCAGGATGTCGAGCCGCTCGTCGGCGGTGAAGGTGTGCAGGTAGCCCGCGGGCGTGCGAGGGATGAAGCGGATCTTGAGGGCCGTCACCGGGCGCCCGGCGGCGTCCTGCACCTGGTAGTGGCCCACATCCTCGTAGCGGCTCCCCTTGAAGATCATCGCGTGCTCCTCGGCGCTTTCATCTCGCGAGTGGGTCACTTTGCTTCGGCAGTGCCAGTCCGCGAGGTGTGAGTCGCTCGCTGCGCTCGCTGTGTGAGGTGTGAGCAGGGCCGGACCGGCGCGGATCACACCTTACAGATCACACCTCAACGGCACTGGCGATGGGCACACCAGGTGACCCACTAAATCGGCAGCGGCAGGCTCACCCCGAGCCCGGCGGCGTTGGCCAGGTTGAGGGCGGCCATCACCTCCTTGACCCCCTGCGAGTAGTCGTAAGCCCCGCGGGCCAGGTCGTCGCCGCTGAGCTGGCTGGGCGTGAGCACCTGGAGCGACACGCTGACCTGGGCGCGCAGGGGGTTGAGCAGCTGGTCGTACTCGGTCTCCTCGATGCTCAGGCTGGTCATGGCCACGGGCAGGATGCGGAACGGCCCCCAGAAGAAGAGCACCGTCGGCAGGCGCTCGGGCGGCAGCTGGTAGGGGGCGTCGCCGCCGCTGAGCCCGAACAGGTCGATCGAGAGGCTGCT
>DAOLDO010000623.1:0-4342 GCA_035327325.1 Chloroflexaceae bacterium
CAGCGTCGGCGGTGAGAACACCTGCGGGAGCGAGGCAGCCCGCGCGTAACGGCGAAAGGCATTGGGCAGGAGCCGGGAGGGGGGCCAATCCCTTCCGGCTTCGTGTTTCCCGGACTATCGGTCTGGAGACGGAGCGGCAACCCCTTGACGTAAAGCGAACTTGAAGTGCTAGACTGGCGAGCGGCCCTATGCACAACAATGGCGCCTGAAAGGAGCTTTGCCCTATGACTGGAACACCGGCAAACACACCCGGTAGCGAAACGCCGTTCCTGTTCTACTGCGATATGTCGGCCCTGTCGCCCGAGGAGCGAACCGCCCACCAGGAGCTGATCGGTCAGCTCTTCGGCGACCTGGTGCAGGAGCGTCGCGAGCTGGCCGATGGCTTTGCGTACCGCTTCGACAATGAGCACTACCCGTTGCTGGCGACGTTCATCACTCACGAGCAGCTGTGCTGCCCCTTCCTCGCTTTTCGCCTCGAGGTGGCACCCCATCATGGCCCCGTGTGGCTCCAGCTGACGGCTCCGGGTGACGTAAAGCCGTTCCTGCTGGAAGAGCTGGGGCACTATGGGGCGCAGCAGTAACGACCGGCTACGGCCAGGAAGTGGATCGCATTGTCGGGGCGAGGGAAAAGCCCCTCTACGCCGGCAAGCTGGATGCGCTGCTGAGCTAAGGGCAGGGTCGGGGCAGGGGCCGTGTTTATCACGGCCCCCTGTTTTGATGTATGGGGTAGGATAGGCTAGAGCTGGAAGGTAGCGCAAGGCGAGGTGCTGATGATCGTTCGCTCTATTCTGCTGTTCGCGCTCGCCGGCCTGGCCGAGATCGGCGGGGGCTACCTGATGTGGCTGTGGCTGCGGGAAGGGCGGCCCTGGTGGGTGGGCCTGGTCGGCGCGCTGGTCCTGATGCTCTACGGTGTCCTGCCGACGTTGCAGCCGCCCACCCTCGACTTCGGCCGCGTATACGCCGCCTATGGCGGTGCGTTCATCGTCCTGTCGCTGCTCTGGGGCTGGCTGGTGGATGGAGTGCGCCCAGACACGCCAAGCACGGTCGGCGCTAGCATTGCGCTCGTCGGCGCAGCGGTCATTGTGTACTGGCCGCGGGTAGCTGGCGGCTTGTAGGCTCATGCCTGCTCAGGCAAACACGATAAGCTGGAGCGCGGAAAGCACGAGCAGCAGTGTCACGACGCGGCGAAACGTGGCTTTGGGCAAGTGCTCGATCAGCCGTTTGCCCGTCCACGAGCCCAGGATCATGGCAATGCCCAGGAACAGCCCATACTGCAACTCACGGAGGCCGATAAGAGCGTAGCGTTGATACACGACCATTTTGGTCAGGTGCATCGCAGAGGCGGTGACGACCTCGCTGGCCACATACGCCGCCAGCCACAGCGCGACAATGCGTAGCACCGGCGAGATGCACACCCACTCCTGGTGCCGCTCAGCGCACGATGAGCCGCCAGAACCACCACAGGCCCAGTGCGGCAAGGGTGAGCCAGAGCGTGATGATGACGGCCACCGCGCCCCAACTGGTTGGCCGTTGGGCCGCGTCCGCAGCGCGGGCGCGGCTCTCGGCCATCACCTCGCCGGGGATCAGCCGAAGGGCGAGAGCGATGCCAAGCGGCACAAGGATCAGGTCGTCGAGGTAGCCCAGGAGCGGCACAAAGTCGGGGATCAGGTCGATCGGGCTGAAGGCGTAGGCGACCACGCAGGCGGCGACGACCCGCGCATACCAGGGCGTGCGCGGGTCGCGGTAGGCAATGTAGAGCGCGTACGTCTCGCGCTTGAGCGCGCGGGCGCGCTGGCGAAGTGTGTCAAGCATGGCGTGATTCTGCCACAAGTTCCGGCTCGCTGTTCCTCTGGCGCGATCCAGGACAGCATGGGTAGCCATTGCAGGAAGCTCCCTGGTGTCCGTCTGCTCACGCAATGCCTACACGATGGGAGGGCGCATCGCAGCGCGCTAAAGCTCTCTGCACCCAACAGCCACCTCGAATCATTTCAGAGGCCGGCGCTCTCCGTGGCGGTCTCTCGCAGCCGCCCGACGTCGCGTACCGGCAGCTCGCCGAAAAGCTTCTTGTACTCCCGATTGAAGTAAGAGGCGTCGTCGTAGCCCACCCGGTAGCCGGCGCTTGCCGCGTCGAGCCCCTCGCTGAGCATCAGACGGCGGGCCTCCTGGAGGCGTAACTGCTTCTGGAACTGGAGCGGGCTCATCGCGGTGAGCACCTTGAAGTGGTGGTGGAAGCCCGACACGCTCATTCCCAGCTCGCGCGCAACCTCCTCGATGCGCAACGGCTGGTTGAACTCCTTGCGGAAGCGCTTGATCGCCGCAGTGATGCGCTGGCTGTTGCTCCCCAGGGCGGCGATGTGTGCGAGCCTGCCGCGCTGTGCTCCCATCAGGAGCCGATAGACGATCTCCTGCCTGAGCAGCGGCGCCAGGAAGCGTGCTTCGCTCGGGGAGTCCAGCAGCGCGACCAGCCGCACTACCGCATCCAACAGGCCCACGTCGAGCAGGCTTACGTCGATGGCCGTGTCGAGGGAGTGACGGTGCATCGCACCGTGACCGGCCTCGACCATCACCGAACTCAGCAGGCTCGGGGTCGAGCGTGAGGATGAGGCCCAGATAGGGCTGCTCCGTCAAGCCAGGTAGGAATATCCGTACGTTGGGCCAGGGTGACGCGCATCGGTAGCCGCTCCGGGAACACGGAGCAACGTCCTCTGGCCAGTCTCAGCGCTGCTTCTTGCCCGCTTTGAGCAGGCTGAGCAACTCAGTGACGCGGGCCTGGCGCGTCTCGGGCCGCCTGGCGCCCTCGATCCAGCGGATGTAGCCGTTTCTGTAAAAGGTCGCCAGCGCCTCGAAAAAGGCTCTGGCCTCCGGCTCGCTCTCGAGGGCGGCACCAATATCTGGTGCGAGGGCGTCGGCCTGCGGCCCTTCCGGGCTCAGCTCGACCTCCACCTCCGCGCCCGCCGCCACGCTGTTGTCGCGCCGCCAGGCCGCGCCAAGCGGCAGGACATACTGGTTGCCATCTGAGCTAAGCGAGCCGCGCACGGCGCAACCATTGATCGAGCCAGTGATGTGATGGCGCTGTTTCACGCCCCAGACCTCATTCGGATCGAAGGGGAGCGCGATGAACGTTCTGCTGTCCGCTTTGGAAACAGTCGTCTTGAAGCGCTGTGTCGTCATGCGTATTGCCTTATGGCTCACTTGAAGAACTGAATACGCCAGGGCGTAAAGCCGTGGCTACGGTAGAAGCGGAGGATCTTGTCGATCTCCTTGCTCTTTGTCCCGACGACAAAGCGCTGGATACCTTCCTGGCGTGCAATCTCGAAGAGCCGCTCCAGCAGCGCTCCACCGATGTCCTGGCCACGACTGTCGGGCTGGACATAGAGATCCTCGATCTCGACATAGGGCTCCTGCGCCGGGGTAACCTCCACCGCTGCGCTGGGTTGCACCGAGCCGTGGATATAGCCGACCAGGCGGCCGTCGTGCTCGGCGACCAGGAAGTAGGCGGGAAAGCGCTCCAGAACCGTGAGGTAGGCCTCGCGGCTCATGGGCTTGAAGTCGCCATAGGCAATCGCTTCTTGCTCCCACTGCCGCTCCAGGCCGATCACGGCATCGACGTCGTCCCGTGTGCATTGGCGAATGCGAGCCTGTCCCATCGCTCAGTCCTTGCTTCAGGCTACACACCGAGCCCCTCCCCGGTGACAGGCCTGATGGAGGTATGCCGCATCCTGATCACGGTCTCCCCCGGCGATGCTGTGTGTAGTAGCGCTCCAGAAACGAGTTGAGCTCCGCAAACGCAAGCGGCTGCGTCTCAGCCGGCGCACGAGGGATGACGATCTGCTGCTCGAGATAGACGGCGAGCACAATGCCGGGCGCGTCTCCCGGGTAGCGCCGCAGCCCAACCGTGACAACGCGGCTATCGGCGCTCCAGTCCATCTCCTCGCTGCTCCACAGCCCGTCGCCAAGCTGGAGCAGCAGACGCTGCGAGGCGTGCTCCCACAGTGCCGCGCTCGTCACCCAGTGCGACATCCGCATCTCAGTGCTGGCGAGCAGCAGTTCATAGCGCCCGTCAGGCGAGGCAATCCGCCGAATCTCGCTCATCGGAACCTCGTACGCCTTCGGCTCGATGCGCAGCTGCACAGCGCGATCGTCACGCTGCTTCCTCGTCACTGAGATGCGGTTGAACACCAAGGACCCTCAGCCTTTTGCCTTTTTGCCTGCGGCTAAAGGGCCGCAGGCCAGGACCCGCACTCAGGGGTAGAGCTTCTCGCCGCGCTCCAGCATGTCAATGAACTTCTGGATGCGGCGGGCACGCGTCTCGGGCTTCTTGGCAGTCTGGATGCGGAACAGC
>DAOLDO010000624.1:0-4337 GCA_035327325.1 Chloroflexaceae bacterium
GCGTGGGCGATGCAGCGCGCCAGATCGCCCTGGTAAAAGCCGATCGTCGAGCGGGTCGTGTGGGCCATGCCCCGCACCAGCCGCTGGAGCTCCTCGGGCGTGTCGGGCCCGAGGCAGGCCTCGGCCTCGCCCAGGCGCTCCTCGGCGGCGGCGAGCTGATTGGTATGCATCAGCATCACGGCGTGGAGCACGTAGAGCGTGGGCCGCACCCGCATCACCGCGGCCGGCAGGGTGCGAAACCAATCAATCATCGTCGCGAACTGGCCGCGGAACATCACGGGCCAGACGTACTCCTCGATCAGCTGGGCGGCGCGCTCCCAGCTCGCGCAGGCCAGGGCGTGGTGAATGGCCTCGACACCCAGGCCGCGCCCGGCAAACCAGGCGCCGGCCCGGTCGTGCAGGGCGGCGATGGCCGCCGGCGACGCGCCGCTGCGCAGGCGCTGGCGCAGCAGGTCGGCGAAGAGGTGGTGGTAGCGGTACCAGTGCCGCTCGTCGTCGAGCGGCACCAGAAAGAGGTTGGACCGCTCGAGCTCGGCGAGCAGGGCCTGGCTGTACGCGCCCTCGACCGTGCCCGTGTCGTCGGGGCCGAGCAGCACCGCGTCGCAGAGCGCGCCGCACATCCGGTCGAGGATAGACGTCTGGAGCAGGAAAGCCTGGAGATGGGGCGGCTGGCGGGCCAGCACCTCCTCGACCAGGTAGTCAACCACAAAGCGGTTGCTGCCGCGAAACGCCTGCACAAAGCCGCCCAGGTCGTCGCGGTCGCGCATGGCCAGGGCGGCGAACTGGAGCCCGGCGATCCAGCCCTCGGTGCGGTCCTCGAGCCCGGCGATCTGCTCGGCCGACAGGTGCAGGCCCATCAGGTCGGTCAGGAAGGCGGCGGTCTCAGCGGCGGTGAGCCGCAGATCGGCGGCGCGCAGCTCGGTCAGCAGGCGCTGGGCGCGCAGGCGGCTCAGCGGGAGCGGCGGGTCAACGCGGGTGGTGACGACCAGGTGCAGCCGCGGCGGCAGGTGCTCGATCAGGAAGGCCAGGGCCCGGTGGACCGCCGCGGACTCGATCAGGTGGTAGTCGTCGAGCACCAGCACCGCGTCGGCGGTCAGGGCGCTGAGCGCGTTCAGCAGCGGCGTGAGCACCGCCTCGATCGGCGGCGGCTGGTGCGACCGGAGCAGGGCGAGGGCGGCTCCGTCGTAGTCCAGCTGAAGCGTGCCCAGGGCCGCGACCACGTAGCTCCAGAAGCGGGCCGGCTCCGAGTCGGCCGCGTCGAGCGAGAGCCAGGCCACGCTGGAAGGAGGAGCGATGAAGGATGCAGGATGAAGCTCCGAGCCGCTTACGTCCAGACCCGGCCTCCGGGCTTCGGCCTTGGGCCGTCCTGAGAGCCAGCTCGCCAGCAGGGTGGTCTTGCCGAAGCCCGCGGGGGCCGAGACCAGGATCAGTTTGCCCAGCAGGCCGGCCTGGAGGCGGGCGAGCAGCTGCGGGCGCGGCAGCAGGTTCGGCCGGGCCGGCGGCATGTGGAGCTTGGTGGTGAGCAGCTGAGGCAGTGGCGCAGGCTCGGGCACGGACAGAGCGCCCGCGGGCGTCTCCCCTGCCATCGCGATGCCTTTCCGTGCAGCTGAGATAGTGCCCCCACTCTACAGCGAATGTAGCGGCTTGGCAAGAACCCGTTCGATCTCGCCCTTCAGGCATCAATCCGCAGCACGCGGCCGCGGGCCGAGTCCACCAGGTAGAGCCGCCCATCCGGTCCGAGGGCGATGCCCATCAGGGTGTCGGGGCCGAGGCCGGTGTCGAGGGCGCCGATCTCGCGCCCCCGCAGGTCGAAGGCGTAGACCACGCCGCTGGCGTAGTCGCCGACGAAGATCGTGTCGCCGTCAATCTCAAGGCCCGAGGGCCGCACGAGCGGCGCGTCGGTCGCCACCAGCGTGCCCAGAGCGGACGCAACCTGCCGCGGCCGGTCGGCCGCCGGTCCGCAGACGAAGGGAGCCAGGTCAGCGCCGCCGACGACGCTGCTGCTCACGCCAGGCTCGACCGAGGGCCCGGGGCCGCCCGGCCGGCCCGAGCGGGTGTCCAGCGTCACGACCCGGCCGCCGCCGGTGTCGGCGATGAAGAGCAGGCCCGAGGCCGGGTGGTAGGCCAGATGGCTGGGCACGCCGGGGACGCGGCGCAGCTGGCCGGCGGCGTAGTGGGCGATCCGGCCGTCGCCGTGGTCACTGTTGCCGACGCCGTGGTCGGCCCGAAAGTCGTAGCGGGCGACGTCGCCGTGCGCGCCGCCGATCACCCAGTAGACATTGTCGCGCTCCCAGGCGATGCCCAGGGCCAGCGGGCTCTCGTGGAGCATATCCAGGTGCGAGCCGGCCTGGCCGAAGGGCGGCTGGTGGCCGAAGACGCCCAGATCCGAGGAGAAGAGGCTCGGGCCCATAAAGCCGTCGCCGGTGCCGGGGACGGCGTCGTTGGTCGACTCCTGGGCGGTGGCGAAGGTGCCGGGCCGGCCGATCGTGGTGGCGTCGCCGCCGAAGGCGATCGCGCTCGGCCGGTGCATGAAGTGGCTGCCCTGGCCGTCGCGCCGCTGCTCGATCGCCGTCGCGCCGCCCTGGGCGTTGTGGATGATCGCGACGCTGTCGCTCGCGCCATTGACCACCCAGAGCTCGCCCGGCACTCGCGGGTTGAAGGCCAGGTCGCGCGGCTGCTGGAGGTAGGAGTGATCGGCGACCACGCTGAGCCGGGGCGGGCGCCGGCCAGCGCGGCCGAGCTGCCAGCCAGGCTGGCGCTGGCCGAGGGCGGGCAGCGTAGCCACTGGCTCCAGGGCGACCAGGGGCCGGATCTGGGCGGCGTTCAGCAGCGCGGCGATCGCGGCGGACAGGGCGAGCAGCAGCAGGCCCAGCCCCGAGCCGCCCTGAGCCAGGCGACGCCTCCAGCGCGGGCGGGGCTGCGCGCTGCCCTGGCGGCGCGGCAGCAGGCCGAGCGCGGCGACCAGGATCGCCACGCCGACGATCAGGTAGCCGGGCAGCAGCTCGGCCCGCGGCCCCTCGAGCGCCAGATGCGCCGCGAGGGCGGCCAGGGGCGCGAGGACGGCGGCTAGCCGCCAGGCGCGGCCCGCAGCTGGTCGCCAGGGGGCGAGCAGGGCCAGGAGGCAGGACAGCAGGAGCAGAGTCTCGAACAGGCGCATAGCGAAACCTCCTGAATGACGTCGGACCCAGGGGCTGGCAGGGTAGTGATGCGGTGACAGCCCGACTCTAGCGGTTTCGGCGCCAGAGGCAGACGATCGAAAGGCGTACCTGGGGGTGTAGCCGGGGCGAGCCGGGGAGTATGCCTGGCCGGGCTGCGCCCTACTCCCGCCGCTACGCCATTGGTGGGCTGCCTTCGACCGGGCCAACCCGCTAGCCTTGTAGCAGACCGCTTGCGGAAAGCGGCGCGGCCCGCAGGGGCCGCAGGACGCTCAACAGCGCGTCACCCAGCTGAGCGACGCTGAGGAGGTTGTATGGTTGCGATCCGCTCGTTTGTCGGCCGCCGCCCGCTGCTGAGCTTCGTCGTGCTCGCCTACCTGTGCTCCTGGGGCTTTATCCCGCTGATCGGGATGCCGCTCCCCTGGGGGCCGATGTTCGCCGCCCTGCTGATCGTCGGGCTTGCCGGCGGCCGGGCCGGCGTTGTCGCCTGGGCGCGGCGGTCCTTCCGGCCGTCGGCCCACTGGGGCTGGTACGCCCTGGCCATGGCGCTGCCGGTCGCTTTCGCCTTTACCGGCCTTGGCGTCAACCTGTGGATGGGCGCGGCCATGCCCGCCGAGGTCAACTGGCTCGAGCCGCTGCTGCTCGCGCCGGTCATGCTCCTGTTCGGCGGCATGCTGGAGGAGCCGGGGTGGACCGGCTTCGCCCTGCCGCGCCTGATCGAGCGCTGGCGCGCCGCGCCGCTGGGCATCCTGGTCGCCGCCCTGGTGATGGCGGCGATCCGCTTCAGCTGGCACCTGCCGCTCATGATCGGCGGCCATGTGGCCTGGTCGGACATCGTCTGGATGATCGGCGCGCAGATCGTCTTCGTCTGGCTCTACAACCGCGGCAGCGGCAGCGCGCTGACGATCATGCTGCTGCACTGGATGAACAACACCTTCTCGGGCGAGTTTGTCAGCCAGCTCTTCCACGGCGCCGACTCGGCCCGCCAGTCGTGGATCATGGCCGGGCTCTGGTGCGCGCTGGCCATCGGGGTGCTGATCTTCGCCGGCCCGCGCCTGGGCCTGCGCGGGCGGACGCAGACGCTCGCGACCGAGCCGATCCGGGTGGCCTAGTGCGATCTGCCTGCCGCGCTGCTTGATGCGATCACCAGGCAGGTGAAGCCCGAAAAGGTCGGCTGGTTCT
>DAOLDO010000625.1:0-2885 GCA_035327325.1 Chloroflexaceae bacterium
TCCCCCTCTCCAATATGGAGAGGGGGCGGGGGGGTGAGGTCTGCGGCGGCACCAGGCTGTAAGGCGCATACGACCCACGCCCAAGGAGCCACAAAAGCCGATTGGGGCGTGCGGGCGCCCCGGCGTGGCCCCCGAGGGGCGCCCCTACGTCCCGTCCCTCACCCGTCGCCCGCCAGCGCGTGCCACTCGGGGTGGTCGGGCGTCCACAGCTCGAGGGCGGGCAGGCGGCGGAACCAGGCGCCCTGGCGCCTGATGAAGGCATGGGTGTCGAACTTCAGGCGCTCGACGCAGGCGGCGAGGGTGGCCGTCCCCTCGAAGAAGGGCCGCAGCTGGGCGTAGCCGAGGCCAGACATGGCCGGCAGCTCCCAGCCGTAGCCGCGCCGGAGCAGGCCGGCCACCTCGTCGGCGAGCCCGGCGGCCACCATCGCGTCAACGCGGGCGTCGGCCCTCGCGTAGAGCTCGGCGCGGGGCCGAGCGAGCCAGATCGTGCGCAGGGCGAAGGGCGGCGGCACGCGGGCCTGCTGAGCCGAGATCGGTCGGCCAGTGACGGCGTGGACCTCGAGGGCTCTGATGACCCGACGCAGGTTGGCCGGCGCGATCTGGGCGGCGGCCGCGGGGTCCACGGCGGCCAGGCGCCCGTGGAGTGCCGCCGCGCCAAGCTCGGCGGCCTCGCGCTCGAG
The DNA here is from genome assembly GCA_035327325.1 of Chloroflexaceae bacterium. Lineage (GTDB taxonomy): Bacteria > Chloroflexota > Chloroflexia > Chloroflexales > Chloroflexaceae > CAIWXH01. Next base: position 681 of record DAOLDO010000625.1, read on the forward strand.
GGCGGCGCGCAGCTCGGGCTGGGGGGCTACGCGGGGAATCTGCCAGCCCTCGAGCAGGGCGGCCAGGTACTGGCCCGTCCCGCCGACCAGAAAGGGGGCGCGGCCCCGCGCCGCGACGTCGCCGATCGCCGCCAGAGCCAGCTCCTGGTAGGTGGCCAGCGAGAACTCCTGGTCGGGTTCGACGATGTCAATCAGGTGGTGGGGCGCGGCGGCCCGCTCGGCGGGGGTGGGCTTGGCCGTGCCGATGTCCATATGGCGGTAGACCTGGCGCGAGTCGGCGGAGACGATCTCGCCGCCGAGGCGGGCGGCCATGGCCACGGCCAGGGCCGTTTTGCCGACGGCCGTTGGACCGACGATTGCAGTGAGCTGGAACGGCGGCGCCTGCCCCACAGGCTCCTCCCCGGCCCAAGGCCGTAACTGACCCATGCTAAAATGTATTATAGGCGTTATAGCGCAGCGAGCGGTGGGCCGCTCCCTGCCTGGAAATGGACGCGGCCATGGGCCAGCTCATCCTCCCGAACCACCCGGACCTCGGCGCCGTGGTCACCCTCGAGGCCCGCGACGGGCGCAGCGTGCGCGTGCGGCACATGCGCGTAGACGACGCCGCCCTGCTCGAGCGCATGTTCTACAGGCTGTCGTCGGAGACGCGCTACCGCCGCTTCTTCGTGCCGCTCGACAGCATCGAGGAGGAACGGGTCCACCGGGAGGCGGCCCGCCTGGCCACGATTGACCCCACGCTGGAGACGGCGCTGATCGCCGTAGTGGACGAGGAGGGCCGCGAGGAGGCCGTGGGCGTCGCCCGCTACACATGCCTGGAGGAGCGCCAGGACGCCTGCGAGGGCTCGATCGTGCTGCGCGACGACTACCAGGGCGCCGGGATCGGGCGGCAGCTGTTCGACCTGCTGGTGCAGGTGGCCCTGGCCCACGGCCTGCGCCACATGGTGCTGCTGACCCACGCCGACAACGGCGGCATGATCGCCCTCGTCCAGGGGCTGGGCGTGCCCTACAAGGGGCGCTACAGCTCCGGGCTCTACGAGATGGACGTTCAGCTGACCGACGCGGCCGCGCCCTTCTTCCCCTTCACCTCGCCGGAGGAGGCGGAGTAGAGCGGCGCCGTTTCGGGTACAATGCCTGCCGGTGGTGATCAGCGCACAACCAGACAGGCCCATGAACCGGCGAACACCGCTCCTCCCTCTGATGGTCAGCAGCGCCCTCGGGGCCCTCGGCGGGGCCCTCGGCGCCGCGTGGTACGTCAGCACCCGGGTCAGCCCCGAGCCGCGGCGCTCGTTCTTCGACGACTACACCTTCACGCCGTGGGAACTCGGGGTGCCCTTCGAGAACATCAGCTTCAGCAGCGGCGACGGCCTGCGTCTGAGCGGGTGGTGGCTGCCGCAGGAGCGGCCCCGCGGCGTGGTGGTGGGCTGCCACGGCCACGCCGGGCGCAAGGACGACCTGCTCGGCATCGGCACGAGCACCTGGCGGGCCGGCTACAGCGTGCTGCTCTTCGACTTCCGGGGGCGCGGCGAGTCGGACCCGTGGCCCCAGACCCTGATCAGCCGCGAGGTGGACGACCTGCGGGCCGCCCTGGCCTACGCCCGCGGGCGCGAGCCCGCGGCCCGCGTGGGGGTGGTCGGCTTCTCGATGGGCGCCGCCGTAGCGCTGCTGGCCGCCGCGGAGGACCCCGGGGTCGCCGCCGTGGTGGCCGACAGCTCGTTCACCTCCGGCCGCGACGTGGTGGCCCACGGCGTGCGCAGCGCCCTGCGCATCCCGGCCGAGTTCCTGGTGCTGGCGGCCGACGAGGTGGTGCACCGCCGCCACGGCTACCGCTTCAGCCACGCCCGGCCAATCGACGCGATCGCGCGCATCGCGCCGCGGCCGGTGCTGATCATCCACGGCGAGGGCGACACCACCACGCCGGTCGAGCACGCCCACAGGCTCTACGCGGCCGCGGGCGAGCCCCGCGAGCTGTGGGTGGTGCCCGAGGTCGAGCACTGCGGGGCCTACTTCTGCGACCGGCCCATCTACTGCCGACGCGTGGTGGGGTTCTTCGACCAGTACCTGGGCAGCCTCGAGGGGTAGAGCGCGCGGCGGGCTCGGCCACGCCGGGCCGCCCATAAGCCCGCTAGAGCCTTGTACGGGCGCCCCAGCGTGGGCGCCCGACACCGAGCCACCTGACCGCCCGGAGGCTGCGACCGGCGCCCCGCC
>DAOLDO010000625.1:2985-4337 GCA_035327325.1 Chloroflexaceae bacterium
CTGACCGCCCGGAGGCTGCGACCGGCGCCCCGCCGGGGGCGGCCACGTTGGGCCGTCCTTACAGCTCGTCAGAGGAGCAGATGTTGCGCTTCGACATTTTGACCCTCTTCCCCGGCATGTTTGTCGGGCCGCTGACCGAGAGCATCCTCAAGCGGGCGCAGCAGGCCGGCAGGATCGCGATCGGGCTGCACAATATCCGCGACTGGGCCACCGACCGCCACCGCACCGCCGACGACGCGCCCTACGGCGGCGGCGCGGGCATGGTGATGAAGGCGGAGCCCCTGGCCGCGGCGATCAGGGCGGTTGTGGGCGAGGGCGCCTCCCCCGTCATCCTGCTGACGCCGGACGGCGAGCGCTTCACGCAGGCGATCGCCCACGAGCTGGCGCAGGAGGAGCGGCTCGTGCTGGTGTGCGGCCACTACGAGGGCCTGGACGAGCGGGCGCGCGAGGCGCTGGTCACGCGCGAGCTGAGCATCGGCGACTACGTGCTCACCGGCGGCGAGCTGGCGGCGATGGTGGTGGTTGACGCCGTGGCCCGCCTGGTGCCCGGCGTGATCGACGCCGAGTCGACGGCCGAGGAGAGCCACAGCGACGGCCTGCTCGAGTACCCCCACTACACGCGCCCCGCCGTGTGGGAGGGGCGGCCGGTGCCGCCGGTGCTGGTCTCGGGCCACCACGGCGAGGTGGCGCGCTGGCGCCGCCGCGAGCGCCTGCGCCGCACCCTGGCCCGCCGGCCCGACCTGCTGGCGGCGGCCCACGCGGCCGGCCAGCTCACCCGCGACGACCTGAGCTTCCTGGCCGACCTCGGCTGGGCGCCGGCCTGAGGCGCGCCGTGCCGCCCCAGCCCATATCAGCCCTTGTGCCAGTCCTCCCACAGCTCGCGCAGAGCGACGGCGGGGTCGCGCCAGTAGCGCTCGGGGTCAATGGGGAGGGCCGGCGGCGCGGCGGGCGCGGGCAGGGTGCCCGACCGCAGCCTGGCGGCGAAGGCGCGGGCCGCGTGGGCGACCGGCTTCTCGCGGCCGTCTGGGGCGACCAGGCCCGGCGTGCGGGCCCACCAGGAGCGGTCGGCGGGGGCGACCCCCCAGAGCTCGGGGCCGACGTCGGCGTAGCGGGCCAGCCAGGCGCCGCCTGCCCCGGCGCCGTGGAGGCTCGCCAGGGCCTGCTCGACCGTGGCGGCCTGGCGCTCCTCGTCGGCCAGGGCGATCGGGGCGGGGCGGCCGAAAAGCTCGCCCTCGACCACGCCGGGCTCGACCCCGGCCGCCGTCGGGGCGCCCAGGCCGCTCACGACGACCGGCTCGTGGCGGCCCGTGTCGGCGCGCAGCAGCCCGGCGGCGAGGGCGTGGAGGAAGCCG
>DAOLDO010000626.1:0-4334 GCA_035327325.1 Chloroflexaceae bacterium
GGGCAGGTAGGTGAGGACCAGGTCTTTCTCGTAGGGCGCGGCGGGGCCGGTGTGCAGGTTGACCACGCGCACGCCGCAGGCGACCGTCTGGACTGTCGGGGCGGATCGATCCTGGCTGCGGGTGAAGATGTCAACGGGGATGCCGCGCGAGCCCAGCTCGCGGGCCAGCTCGCGCACGTAGACATTCATCCCGCCCGCCTCTTTGCCGCCCAGGGTCGCCAGGGGGCTGCTATGGACGCTCAGCATTGCGACACGCACGGACTCGCTCCTCAGACAAACAGGGCACGCTGTTCACGCGAACGGGCGCCGTAGGGGTCCAGCGCGCTGAGCCCCTACGGCGCCCCGTTGCACCGCCGCAAGTGTTATACCACCATTAGGCTGTGTGAACAAGCGCGGGTGATGGAGGGGGCGGGCCGTCCGCTCAGGGCCGGCGCACGGTTACGTAGAGCGGGGCCGGCCCCAGGCCGAGGGTCAGGGCCCCGCCGCTCGCGGCGCACGGCGAGCTCACGCCCTCCCACGTGGCGCAAACGACCTGGGCGCCGGGCGCCACGGGCAGGCGCGCCGTCTGGTCGGCGGCGGACCAGAGCACGTAGGTCGTGCGTCCGCCGGCGACGAGGCTGTGGCCCTCGGCCCCGGTGGGGAGGCCGGCGACGGGCCCGCCGTAGCTCATCCCGGCCAGGGCCCGGCCGGCCTGGACGAAGGCTTTGTAGGCGGGGCGCTGCTGCCGCGGGTCGCCTGGCTCGACCAGGGCCGTGTGCTGGAAGCTGTCGGAGTCGAAGGCGTACCAGATCTGGCCGACGAGCCCGTCGCGCAGGGCGCGCACGTAGAGGCGCGGGATGGCGTGGGCCTGGGCCATGGCGCACGCGGCGGTCGCCGCGGGGCAGAGCAGGGCGCTCTCGGTGTTGATCAGGGGCTTCTGGAGGCCGTAGCGGGCCAGGACGCCGCGCAGGTAGGCCGGCTTCCAGTCCTTCGCGCCGAGGGTGCCGTCGGGGGTGCCGTTGTAGTAGCTGTAGCTGTGGAAGGCGAGCAGGTCGAAGGCGTGGCCGGCGCCGGCCTCGAGCATGCCCTCGAGGAAGCGGCCCGACTCGCCGACGCCTGTGACGGGGTTGTAGGGGGCGTCGAGGAGGAGCCCGCCGTTGAGCACCTGGGCGGCGGGGCTGGCGGCCTTGATCGCCGGGTAGGCGGCTACCAGCAGCCGGCCGTAGGCGTCGCCGCCGTAGTGGGGCTCGCCCTTGCGGCCCCAGCAGCCGTAGGGCGAGTCGGCGCCGAAGAGATTGGCGTCGGGCTCGTTGCCGATCTCGTAGTGGCGCACGTTGAAGGGCGGGGCGCTGTAGCGGGCGACGGCGGCCCCGGCGAAGCGGGCGAAGCGCCCGTGGTGCGCGGCGGCGATCGGCGCGCAGTTGGCGGCGTGGGGCGCGACGGCCCAGCGGGGGCTGCCGTGGAGCACCAGGATGGGGGTGAGCCCGAGCTCGGCGGCGCGAGCGAGCCTGGCCTCGAGGGCCCTGACGGCGGGGGCCTGCCAGCTGTAGCCGGCGTCGGGCGCGGGCTCGACGTCGCGCCAGGCCAGGCCGTTGAGCCGCAGCCAGGTCGGTCCGGCGGCGTGGGCGTGCGCGACCCACTCGGGCCCGCGGGCGGAGGACAGCTCGAGGCCGAGCATGGCGCCCGGGGCGCTGGTGGCCACGATGGGGAGGAAGACCCGGCGGGGCGGTCCGGCGGCGGCGCTGCCGGCCGCGGCGGTCAGGAGCAGGGCGCAGAGGGCGACGGCGATCAGCCTGGGCATTACTCTCCGAAGCGGTAACGGAGCAGGGCGAAGATGGCATAGACGCCCTGGCTGGGCTTCATCTTCTTGCCCTCCTCGTAGGTGCGCCCGATGTACGAGATCGGCACCTCGAGGATGCGATGGCCGCGCCTGAGCACCTTGGCGGTGATCTCGGGCTCGAGGCGGAAGTCGTTGCTCTCGAGGTTGAGGCTCCGGATGATCTCGGTGCGCATCACCTTGTAGCAGGTCTCCATGTCGGAGATCCAGCAGTTGAAGAGGAAGTTGGTCAGGAACGTCAGGCCCTTGTTGCCGAGGGCGTTCCAGAAGTACATGCCGGTGTGGCTACCTAAAAAACGGCTGCCGTAGACCACATTCACGCGCCCGTCCACGATCGGCTTGACGAGGGCGTAGTAGTCGTCGGGGTCGTACTCGAGGTCGGCGTCCTGGATGATTGTGATCTGGCCGCGGGCGTGGGCGAGGCCGCTACGCACGGCGGCGCCCTTGCCGCGGTTGATCGGGTGGCTGACCACCTTCAGACAGGGGTTGCGGGCGGCCTCGGCCTGGAGCACCTGGAGGGTGGTGTCGGAGGAGTGGTCGTCAACCGCGATGATCTCTTTCTCGAGGTCCACGGCGTAGACCCGCTCGAGGATGTGGGGGAGGGTGGCGGCCTCGTTGTAGCAGGGCATGATCACCGAGAGCAGCGGACGGTCCATAGCTGGCATCACCTGGTAGGCCCCGGCGGGGGCGCGACGGCGTGGCACGCGAGGGGGCGCGCACAGGCGCGCCCCGGCAGGGAGCAGTTCGCTGTGCGGCCGGGCGTCTAGTCGGAGGCGACCGGCTTATCGGCGGGGCGCTCGCCGCGCGGGGCGACGGGGGCGCCGGCGGGGCCCTGGCGCGCGAGGTGGCCCACGAGAACCCGGCCGATCGCGAGGGCCGACCCGAGGATGAGCCCGAGCATCGTGGCCAGGACGGCATTTAGCACGAGGCTGGAGACGATCGAGCGGGGCGGCTCCGGCGCCTTTCCGACGTAGCGCACGCTGACATCGGGCGCGGCCTGGGCGATCCGGATCTCGTCGCGCTTGGCCTGGAGCACCTCGAGCGACTTGAGGGCGACGGTCTGCTGCTGGAGGAGCAGCGTCTCCTGGGCCTGCGTCTCGGCCAGGGCGCCGCGGGCCGCGGAAAGCTCCTGCTCATAGCGTTCGCGCAGCTCGGGAGGCAGCCCGATGGCGCTGGTGTCGCCCGTCGCCAGATCGCCGGCCAGGGCCTCGGCCTGGGCGACCATGCGGTCGCGCTCGCCCTCGAGCACCTGCACGAAGCGGGCGAGGTCGGCGGTCGTGGCCTGGTCCTGGGCGAAGCTCTCGGCGCTCGCGAAGCTCAGCTGCACGGGGAGCTGCCCATCGCCGGCGACCCGGGTGCGCACCGCCAGGGCGGCGAGGCCGGCCCCGAGGTCGGCGCCGCCCTCGACATACTGGGCCTGGAGGGAGCGGGCGTCCTCGAGGATGAGGCTCAGCTCCTGGGTGCGGGTGAGATAGTTGGTATAGAGGCTGACCTGGGCCTCGCTGCCGCCCTTGAGCAGCCCCTCAAGGCGAAGAACCTGCTGCTCGGCGCGGACCAGGTCGCCGGCGCCGTAGAAGGCGGCGAGGGACTGCCTGGCCTCGTCGTAGCGGGTCTGGGCGTCGGCGATCTGGCCGGCGAAGTTGCGGTCCTCGGGGTTGGCCCGGGTATAGACCTCGCTGACCAGGTCCTCGTAGCCGCGGGCCCAGGCCTCGACGAGCTCGAGGGCCTCGGCGTTGGTTGTGCCGGAAGCCTCGAACTGGAGCAGGTCGCTGCGCGCCGTGACCGTGACCCGGCCGCCGAGCTGCCCCGCGACATCAGGGTTCAGCCCCAGCTGTGCCGCCACCCGCGTCTCGAGCTCGGGGCTGGAGGCGAGGTCGATCAGGGCCTGGCGCTGGTTCGCCGCGCTTGTGACCATCGTGGCGTCGCGCTCGGTGAAGCGAGGGTCGAGGGCGAGCTGCGAGGTTCTTGCGACGACGAGCACATCGCCGCGGGCCCTGGCGGCGCGCGGGAGGAGCAGGGTCGCGACGACGGCCAGGAGACACAGGACCGCCGCCACAGCCACGACCAGGCGCCACTGGCGGAGAAAAGCCTGGAGATAAGGGCGCAGGTCTATCTCTTGTTCCATACGCGACGAGATCCTCTCAACCGTGAACCCGGGAGATTGTAGCAGAAGGCTCTATAGGCGTCAATGAGGCGAGGGAGCGCCCGCGGACGCGCCGAGGCGCCACCCGCGCGCGAGGGCGCGCAGCAGCGCGACGAGGAAGGCGTACACCAGCAGGGCGTAGAGTGGCGGCCACCCGAGGAGCCCCGGGCGACCGGCGGCCATGGCCGAGATGGGCAAGATCGCGTCGAAGGGGCGCACCCGGTAGCGTGGCGCGAAGGCGACGCCCCCCTCGCCGTCGCCAAGCAGGGCGACGGCGGCGGCCGGCCCCTCGGCGGTGAGGCGCACGAGGAGCGTGGCGGTCGGCACCTGGGGCGAGGCGGCGACGCGCAGCGGAGCGAAGGCCAGGTTGACGGC
>DAOLDO010000627.1:0-4331 GCA_035327325.1 Chloroflexaceae bacterium
CCGACCAGCAGGCCAACGACCATCAGCACAGCTGGCATCAGGGCAGGCGGGAGCAGCTGTGGCACAAAGGTGAACGAGGTGACAATGAGCCCCGCAGCCGGCTGGCCGGATCTGCGCAACGGTGTCCGGAGCCGGGTTGTGCCCTGGGCAGGGAGCGCAGCGGCCCGACTCCAGCCAAGGGACGCGAGTGCCAGCAGAATGGCGAGGAGTGCAGCGAGTGCGGCCATCGTCAATCCTCCTCGCCGTCCTGGTTGGCCTGGCGGAGCCTGGCCCGCTCTCGGCTGTGGGCCAGCGCTGCGTCGAGCCAGCCCGTGCGGCCCGAGGACACATCCGAGGCGCGGTCTGCCGTTGCGAGAATGACCTCAGCGGCCGGTGGGGGCGTGGCTGGGATAGGCGCTGGCGGGGCGGGCGGAAGATGCTCGACGATAAGACTCGTCTCGACCGGCTGCGCACTCGCTGCCACCGGGCGCGCCGGTGGAGCTAGCTGGCGCGGTGCGCTCGGCGCATCGGCGCGATCCTGCGTGACCGGGCGATCGCCGGCGTGGGTTGCGGCGGGCATGGTAGGCCCCACCTGCCGCTCGGCGAGATCCTGGTTGACCTGCTCCAGTTCGCTCATGTAGTGCTGCTGCACAGTGGGGTCGCCCTGGGTCTGCGCGATGATCTGCGTCAGCAGCGAACGCCGCGCGGTCAGCAGCGTCCGGGCCAGATCGGGCGGGAGGTGCTGCGGGCTGATGGGCCGGATGACGCTCAATGCTCGGCTCAGGTCGCCGCGCTGGCGGTGCGCGCTGGCCTGGGTCAGCGCGGCCTGGCAAGTCGCGATCTCGCTCTGGATACGGGTGAGTGCGGCAAGCTCCTGCTGCCAGCCGCGGTGCCCGGCCCGCCGGCGCACGACAAGAATGGTGTCCGGGGCCTGCTCGCTGATGGCCCGCGCCTGGTCGATATCCCAGGCCTCCAGCGCCGCGTGCAGGCGCCGGGTCGTCTCGGCGATCTCCTGGTCAATCGGCTTGACCAGCTCCGGCACCTGGAGCGCCTGGTCGACCAGGGCGACCACCGGGTGGTCATAGCGGGTCTGGGCGGCGACTGTCAGGTAGTAGGCCGCATCATCCCAGGCTCCATCGCGCAGCGCAGCCCGGGCGCGGCGCAGCGCTCCGTCGCGCTCCTGGTCGCCGCTGTCGGCCAGGAGCGCCGCCGGTGGTGCCAGCAGGTCGTGCGCAATCTGCTGCCAGAGGTGGTCGGGCACGTCAGCCAGCCGGTTTGCGACCGGTTCCGGGGTCGGGATGGCATCGGTGTTCCAGGCAATCGTGCGATCGCGCACGGTGGCCCGGCACGACCAGATGATGGCATCGTCCTGGATCGCGGTCGTGATCAGCTTGAGGAGAACAGGCTCCCTGTCGTGCTCGAAGAAGCCATCGATGAGGATCACCTCCCGTACGTAGCGCCGGCGCAAGCGGAGCGAATAGGCGACGTCGATAACGACGTGGAAGGACTCGCTGAGCACTCGCAGCGCCTGCTCGGGCGCGCCGGCGAAGCTGTTATTCGGCACATCGGCGGCGGCCAGCCGGGCGAAGCGCCGGAGCGCCGCCCTGGCGCTATCGGCGTGAATCGTCGTCAGGGTTGCGCGACCGGCCTCGGCCTGCTGGAGCACGGCGCCGGCCTCGTCGCCGCGCACCTCGCTCAGCACCACAAGGTCTGGCGTGATGCGCAGGTTCTCACGCACCGTCTCCTGCCGCTCACGCCAGGCGTCGCTGATGCTGCTGTCGTCGATGCGCAGGCGGGTGACCAGCGCGCCTGCGGGCAGGCGGAACTCGTTGGTGTTGTCCTCCACCAGCACCATGTGCGTCTCCGGGGCGCGCGTGTTGAGGAGCGCCTCCAGGACGGTGGTCTTGCCGGCGCCCTGCTGCCCGCTGATGACAAACGAGCAGCCGGCGTGCATCAGAACGGCGAGCAGTTCGGCGGATGGGCGGTCGATCATGCCCCGCTCGATGAGGTCGCGGAGGTTCCAGGGGCGGCTGCGGCCGCGCCGCATGACGATCAGCAGCCCCGGATCATCGGGCGACATCGCGACGACCCGCGGCTCGCGGGTGATATGCATGCGCATCCCGCTCTGCAGCGGCAGGGTCACGGACGGCGATGCGCGGTTCCAGGCGACCCCGCACGACTGGGCGAGGAACTCAGCCCGGCTGAGTGGCTCCCGTGCGCTGGCGTAGGCGCCGGGCCTGACCACGCGGCCGCGCGCGCCCTCGCCGATCGCGGTCGTGCCCAGGATCTTGATCTCGGTGATCGACGCGTCGTCGAGCAGCGCCTGGACCGCGTCGCCCCAGCCACAGGTCTCGTTCCAGAGCTGGCGCAGCCGGTGCTCATCGTTGATGAGCTGCGGATCAACCCCATCGAGCCGCTGGTGCGCGATTGCAGCCCCAAGCAGGCGCCGGAAAAGCTGCCGCCGTTGCTCGGCGTCGAACTCCGGGTCCAGCAGTTGGTCGAAGGCCATGCGGTCGAGCACATCCTCATCGGTGACCGCGAAGCGCTCGCCGTGCTGGCGCGCGAGCGCGATCAGCTCGGCGCGCAGCCGGGCGCTGTTGATATAGGCCGCCACGGCGCTGCGCATCGCCTCAGTCACCTCGAGCGGCGGCATGGCCTCCTGCATCGCCTCGCTATAGCTTCTGTCCCCGTCGCCGCTGATGCGGAACGTCCGGGGTGTCTTTCGAGCAGTCATCGTGTCGTTCCTTTCGTTTGCACCGAGCCCGGCAGCGGTGGCGTCTCCGCCGGCTGCGACCCGGATCGGTTGAACCAGCGGCTCCAGAGCGACTGGCGCGGCACGCGCTCGTACGGGTCGGTGCGCGTGAGCCAGGTCGGTGGGATATCCATCGTCTCGATCCAGCGCCGGGCCGCGCCGCGGATGGCCTGGCAGTAGGGCCGGCGCGGCGCCAGGTCGAAGACCGAGCAGAACTCGCGGCGCTCGGCCGCCATACTGAGCAGCGCCGGGTCGCGCGGGAGGGTGCCGAGGTCGGTGACGGCCGGGTACTGCCGGAGCAGATCCTGGCGCACCGTGCGGATATCCATCACATGGCCGCGCTCGCCCTCGATGAAGACCAGCATCGCCGCCTCGATCGCCGGCCGGCCATCCTCGCGGCCGATCTTGCCGAGCACGTCCAGCGCCGAGAGCGCGCCCATCCGCTCCTTGCGTCCCGGCGGGCAGACGACAAACGGCGTGGTGGTGCGGCGGGTCAGCAGCGAGACGATCACCGGCCGGCCCTTCCAGTCGCCGGGCATATCGAAGCAGACCACGTCGTAGTCCATCAGGCCGATCGTGTCGATCAGGCTCTCCAGGCACTCGGTCGACATATCGAGCTGGTCACGGACGCCGTGGCCGGAGAAAAGGATGTCCAGCCCGCTGGTGTGGTGGACGATGCGCCGCTCGACGAGCTCAATCGGGTAGGTTGAGACCAGGTTGGGATACTCGTCGGGCAGGGTCGTGAAGAACTCGCGCACCTCGGTGCCGACGCGGAAGAAGGCCATCAGCGCGCCCTGGGCGATGTCGAGGTCGACGACCAGCACCCGCAGGCCAAGCCGGGCCAGCTGCAGGCAGAAGTTCATCACCGTGCTGGTCTTGCCCGATCCGCCGGCGTTGCTGGTGGAGACGATGGTGTACTGCCGCCGGTGTGGCTCCAGCTTGAGCTGGGCGACAATCCAGGCCACCACGCGCCGGGCCTCGGGGTGGTCATGGGTGCGCGCCCGGTGGGAGATCAGCTGGAGGTCGCCGCCGGTCTTGCGTACCTCGGCCCGCAGCGCGTCCTGGATGATCGCCGGCGTATCGCGCGTCAGCGTCAACACCACCGGCACCGTCGGCTCGCGATAGCGGCTCATATAGGAGGCGATCTCCCAGAGTGATGTGGCCGCGTCTTTCCCTGGCTGCGGCACAATCGTGTCGCTCAGGATCAGCGCGTCGAGGCGGTAGGCGGGGTTGCTGATCAGCGCGGTGATCGACTCGGCGTCGCGCACGATCGCCAGCTGCTGCGAGCCACCGAGCGTCTGCTCGAGTGCGCTCAGCAGGCCCGGGACATCAGAGCCAACGAGAATGGCCATTGGTCTCTCCTTCCAGCGCGACGTCCCAGGAGGCGAGGGTCGCCGGGCGTACGGTAGCGCGCAGCAGCGCGAGTAGGTTCGGTGATGGCGGCGAGACGAGCAGCCAGTCGCCGGCGTCCTGCTCCCAACGCCAGCGCACCTGGAGCAGCGGGTGATGCGCACCACCCCCAGGAACCAGCTCAGCCACCTCAGCTACCCGCCGTTGGCCACGATCCTGCCGCAGCGCGACGACGATCAGCGGCTGGTTG
>DAOLDO010000628.1:0-4329 GCA_035327325.1 Chloroflexaceae bacterium
GGGGGGGGGGGGGGGGCGGGTCGGCGGTGGGGGTGGGGGGGGGGGGGGGGGGGGGCGCCGGGTCTGCCGCCGCGGGCCCTGGCTTCGCGCTCGAGGCGGGGGAGGACGGAGCGCATGTAGTAGAACACATAGCCGGCCACGCCGAGCTCGATCAGGGCCTGGATCCAGAACCAGAGGCGCTGGTTCATGACGGGCACGTCGAGCATGCGCAGGGCGCCGAGCAGCACGCCCACGCCGCCGAGGATCATCAGCGCGATGCCGAGCTGGCGCATAAAGGTCTGACGGGCCGGGTTCCGCTCGGTGTGCATGAAGTTGAGGTACGCGCCGGCGCCCACCGCCAGGATCTGTCCGATGAAGAAGACCCAGGCGAGGGGGCCGAGCTGCGGAGCGGCCGTCGTAAAGTAGCTGATGAACCCCATGGTGAGCGAGCCTCCGAGTGATGCACCTGGCTGCGGAACGGGCCGATTATAGCAGCGCCCCCCCCGAGCGTCAACACGGTCGCGAGCCGCGGGGTGTCGGCCCGTTTGGCGCTCTGGAGCCCCCGATCTGCGCCCCTGGCGACGCCCGCCGGCGCCACTGAAGGAATTGTCAGCCGCCTCCTACGCTGGAACGATCCATATACCCTAAAAAGCGGTTAAAATAGGGGGTGCAGCGGAGCACGCTGCTCCGGCATCAACGGCTTAGCCTATGAGCCAGCTCTTGTCTGAAGCATTCGATCTGGCCCACTTCGCGCAGGGCCACCTCGCGCGGCTCGCCGCCGCCGCCGACCTCGGCGAGCTCGCCCGCCAGGCCGACGCGGCCCTGGCGGCCCTGCTGCCCGGCCAGCGCTACGCCCTGTGCTGGCTGGACGGCCCGGGCGCCGCCGAGCTGCCCGACGAGCCCCTGCTGCCCCTGCTGCGCGAGGGCATCGCGGCGAGCGACCCGGTCGAGGGCGGAGCCTGGGCGCCGGTGCGTGGCGCGGGCGACCTGATCGGCCTGATCCGGATCGCCCAGGGCCGCCTGACTGGCGATCAGGAGCGTGCCCTCGGGCTGCTGTCCGCCGTGCTCGGGCCGGCCTACCTGGCCCTGCGGCGCGCGCCGCCGCCACCCCTCGAGCGGCGCAAGGCCGAGCTGCGCCCCGCCCTCGACCGCCTGCGCGGCGCCCAGGCTGTCCAGCCCCTGCTCCACGAGGTCTGCGCCCTGGTGCGCTCGGCCGTGCCCTTCCCCAACGCGATCTGCACCCTGCGCTACCGCGACAGCGAGTGGTTCGAGATCGGCTACGTGATGGCGGGCGGCCACGCCGGCCGGGCCCCGGTCTACTGGCGCGACGACGCGGGCCTCAGTGGCGCGGTGATCAAGAGCGGCCAGAGCCTCTACACCGACTCATACCTCGACGAGTGCGCGCGGCGCGGCATCGCGCCCTTCTTCCTCGCCGAGCCGACGCCGGTCTACGCCTGGATGGGCGTGCCCCTGCGCGACAACGGGACGATCTTCGGCACGCTGAACGCCTTCGGCGACCAGCCCCAGCAGGCCCTCGACGCCGACGACCGGGCCCTGCTGGTCTGGCTGTCCGACGAGCTGAGCGGCCTGATCCGCGGCGCCCAGCGCTACCAGCAGGTCGAGGAGGAGTCGCGGCGCCGCGAGGGCCTGATCAAGATCACCAGGGCGCTCAACTCGAGCCTTGACCCCGAGTACGTGCCGACCCTGATCGTCGAGCGGGCCCCCGTGCTGCTCGATGCCGAGGAGGGCTCGCTGCTGCTGCTCGACGACGACACCGGCGAGCTGATCTTCAGCTATGCGGCGGGCCCGGCGGGCCAGCAGCTGCTCGGCCAGCGCCTGCCGGCGGGCAAGGGTATCGCCGGCTTCGTGGCCGCAAGCGGCCAGGCCGCGATCGTCAACAACGCCGGGGCCGACGGACGCTTCTACCGGGCCCTCGACGGCAACACGGGCTTCAACACGCGCTCGATCCTCGCCGTGCCCCTGCGCGGCCTCGACGGCGTGCGCGGCGTGATCGAGGTGCTCAACCGCCGCGACGACGCGCCCTTCACCGACGAGGACCGGGCCCTGCTCGAGGCCCTGGCCGACCAGGCCATGATCGCGCTGGAGAACGCCCGCAAGTTCGCCAGCGTAGACCAGGCCCTGGCCCGTCGCGCGCAGGACCTGGACCGCTCGAACGACCGGCTGCACAAGATCCTGCGGGCCTCGAATGTGCTGCGCACCGAGCGCCTGCTCGACGGCCTGCTGCCCCAGATCGCCGGCGTGGTCAGCGAGAGCTCGGGCTTCCGCAGCGCCATGATCGCCCTGGTGCAGCGCGAGCGGGCTCCCGAGCCCTACCTGCGCCGCGTCGCCGCCGCCGGCCCTCACGCCGCGGCCCTGGCCGCCGTGGGCGAGCGCCGCCTGCCCCTGGCCCGCTTCGAGGCCCTGCTGCGCCCCGAGTTCCGCCGCGGGAGCCTGACCTACCTGGTCGAGGGCCGCCACGACGAGTACGCCTGGCTGCGCGACCACGCCCTGGCCCACCACGACGGCGCCGAGGACGGGCGCCCGGGGGCCTGGCAGCCCGGCGACACGCTCTTCTGCCTGCTGCGCAACAGCCGCGGCGAGCTGATCGGCCTGCTCGGCTTCGACAACCCCGAGGACGGCCTGCGCCCCGGCGAGGCCCAGGTCCAGATCCTCGAGATCCTGGCCAACCAGGCCGCGGCCGCGATCGAGAACGCCCACCTGCACGCCGACCAGCAGCAGAGCCTGAACCGCATGCTGGCCCTCAATGCCCTGGGCCGCGCGATCAGCACGACGGTGCGCGCGCCGCAGGAGATCTATGAGCTGACCACCAGGGCCATGCAGGAGATGGGCAACGCCAGCTGGGCCACGATCTTCCTCGGCGACCCCGCCGCCGGCCCCCTGGTCGCGAGCTTCCACACCGGCGGCGCGCCCACTGATGGGGAGGTCGCCCTCCTGGCCCGCGAGGCCCTCGCCGCGCGCCGCCCGGTCAGCAGGCTGCCCGGCCGCGACGGATCGGGCGAGGCCCTGATCGGCATCCCCCTGCGCGGCTCGGAGCGGACCCTCGGCGCGATCTGCGTGGGCTACAGCGAGGGCCGCCCCGACGCCGCCGAGGTCGAGACCCTGATCCTCTTCGCCAGCCAGGCCGCCGCCGCGGTCGAGGGCCTGCGCCTGCTCGGCGAGGTGCGCGAGGGCCGCGACCAGCTCGCCTCGATCATGGCCTCGACCCGCGAGGGCATCCTGCTGGTGGACGACGCGGGCGCCGTCGCCGTGGCCAACGGGGCCTTCATCGGCCTGGCCGGCGCCGACGGGTGGGCCGAGGCCGCCAGCACCCCGGGCGACCTGGCGGGGCTGCCGGTCGTCCCCCTGCTCGAGCGCTGGCAGGCCGCCGAGGGCTTCCCCCCCGCCGAGCTCGAGCTGCTCGCCGGCGGCGTGGCCGCCGTCGCCGACGGGCGCGAGATCTTTGTGCGCGGCCAGCTCAACAGCGCCCTGCCCAGCGGGCGCGCCCTGGAGTGGACGGTGCTGCGCGCCACCCGCGAGGGCGCAGGCCCCCTCGACCTGCCCGCCCCCGCCGAGATCCGCCGCTGGCCGATCCTGCTCACCGCCCGCGACATCACCGCCGCCAAGGAGACCGAGCGCCTGCGCAACGACCTGACCAACATGATGGTCCACGACCTGCGCAGCCCCCTGACCAGCATCCTGACCTCGATCGACATGCTCTTCCGCGGGATCACCGGCGAGGTGACGAACAGCCAGCGCGAGATCCTGACCATCGCCTACACCAGCGCCCAGAACGTGCTCAACATGGTCAACCTGCTGCTCGACATCAGCCGGCTCGAGGGCGGCCGCATGCCCCTCGAGCGCAGCGCCCTGGCCGTCGAGGGCCTGGTCGAGCGGGCGGCGGGCCGCATGAGCGTGATCGCCCGCAACAAGAACATCGCCATTGACGTGGAGGTCTCGCCTGGCGCCGCCTACGTCTTCGCCGACGGCGAGCTGGTGCTGCGCGTGCTGCAGAACCTGCTCGACAACGCGTTGAAGTTCAGCCCGAAGGGCGGCCGGGTGTTGCTCAGCGCCGACGTGGTGCCGGGCCAGTTCGCGCCCCCCGCCGAGGCCGAGGGCGCCCCGTTCAGCATGGACGCCGGGCGGGCTGTGCGCTTCGCCGTGCGCGACTCGGGGGTTGGGATCAGGCCAGGCGACCTCGAGAAGATCTTCCTCAAATTCGGGCAGGCCGGCAACAGGCGCAACGCCGGCAGCGGCCTCGGCCTGACCTTCTGCAAGCTGGTGGCCGAGGCCCACGGCGGCACGATCTGGGTCGAGAGCGCCCCCGGCTCCGGCAGCACCTTCGCCTTCACC
>DAOLDO010000629.1:0-4329 GCA_035327325.1 Chloroflexaceae bacterium
GGGGGAGGGGACCGGGGCGGGGTGGCGGGGCGGGCGGGGCGGGTTGAAGGGGGGGGAGGGGCGAACCCCTCGCGGGGGGGGGGGGGGGGGCGGGCGGCGCCCCCCCGCGAACAAGAGGGGTTGAAGGGGCAGCCCCTACAGAGCCAGAAACGCCCCGAGCGCCGCGTAGAACTGCGCCGGCCGCTCCGCCATGGGCACGTGGCCGCAGTGGTCGATCAGCACGAGCCCGGCTCGCGGCATGGCGGCGGCCAGGGCTGCGCCTGCCGAGGGCGGGAAGAGCTGGTCGTCGCGCCCACCGATCACCAGGGTCGGCGCCGCCACGCGCCGCGCCACGGCCGCGACCGTCGGGTCGCCCGTGCTGCTGGCCAGCTCGACGGCCACGCGCGCGTCCATCGCCACCAGGTCGGCGGCGCCCAGGGCGAGGGCCGCGGCGGGCACCTCGGCGACGCTGTGGACCGCCCGCGACGCGAGCAGGGCCGGCAGCGGCGGAGTCGTCCATACGGCGTGGGTCCACGGCCGCGCCGCGGCCAGCCAGGGCGACCAGAGGGCCAGCCAGGGCGACCAGAGGGCCGCGCCGGCCCGCAGCTGCAGGTGCAGCCCCGCGAACAGGGCCTCCTCCTCGGGGCTGCGCGGCAGCCCGAAGCTGACCAGGGCCAGGCGGGCGACCCGCTCGGGGCGGCGGTCGGCCGCGAGCAGGGCCACAGACGCCCCGAACGAGTGACCGCCCAGCGTCACCCGCTCGAGGCCGAGGGCCTCGATGGCAGCGCAGACCGCGTCGCCAGCGCCCGCGAGGGTGGCCGGGCCGGCGGGCGGGGGCGACCCGCCGAAGCCGGGCAGGTCGAGGGCGATCACGTCGTAGGCGTCGGCCAGGGCCGCGAAGGCGCCGAGCCAGTAGCGCGACGAGCCGCCCCAGCCGTGGATGAGCAGCAGCGGCGGCCCCTCGCCGCCGCGCCTGTAGGCGAGCGGGCCACCCGGCAGGTCGAGCAGGGCCAGGTCGGGCAGCTTCATAGCCTCCCCCCGGGCGCTCGCGCCGGCGCCCTCGGTGCTTGGGTGTGCGATGGCTCGGGCGGCGCGCCGTCGTCGTTTCTCAAAGGGTGGACGCGGCGCGAGCCTGACGGCGTTGGGGCGCCCACGCTGGGGCGCCCTTACGACAGCGCCACCACCTCGATCGTCGCGCCGAGGGTGTGGCGCGCCCCTGGCGCCAGCGTGACCGTGTCGGCGCCGGCGTTGGGGCGCCCTTACGACAGCGGCACCACCTCGATCGTCGCGCCAAGGGTGTGGCGCGCCCCTGGCGCCAGCGTGACCGTGTCGGCGCCGGCGTTGGCCGTCTCGACGCAGAGCATCTCGTGGTACTCCTCGTCGCCGAGGTCGGCCAGGCTGCGGGCCTTCTCGACCCAGGGGTTCCAGACCACTGTGGTCGCGCTGCCGGACTTGGCGACGCGGACCGCCCGCCCCAGGGCCGGGGCGACGATCGTGCAGGCCGGCCCCGCGTCCTCGTAGATGCGGTCCACCTCGCCCGCGACCGTGACCGGCCCCTGCTGGGCGTGAAATTCGCCCGTGAGCTGGTCGAGGTAGCGCGCGCCCTCAAGACCCATAATGCGCGCCTCAGTTACAGCGCCCACGCCGAAGTAGCTGTGGAGCGCGCCGCCGAGCGTCACGGGCGCGTCGCCGGTGTTGGTCGCCGTCAGGGCCAGCTCCAGGCGCGCGCCGACCCTGACCGACAGCTCCAGGGCGAAGGGGTGGGGCCAGAGGGCCCGCGTGGCCCCGTCGTCGCGCAGGCCCAGGGTGAGGGCCACGGCGTCGCCGCCGTCGGCCGAGGCCGCCACGGACCACATGCTGACCCGGGCGAAGCCGTGGGCGGGCTTGCCCGGGTCGCTCGGGTGGGGGCCGAACCACGGCCAGCAGACCGGGACGCCGCCGCGCACGGCCTTGCCGGGGGCGAAGACGGCCAGGCGGCTCGTCCAGAGCACGGGCGGCTCGCCACGGCGGCCGTAGGCGAGCACGTGGGCGCCCTGGAGGGCGACCTCGGCGCCGTAGTCGCCGGAGGCGATGCGGGCGT
Organism: Chloroflexaceae bacterium; assembly: GCA_035327325.1. Taxonomy (GTDB): domain Bacteria; phylum Chloroflexota; class Chloroflexia; order Chloroflexales; family Chloroflexaceae; genus CAIWXH01. The sequence goes on from DAOLDO010000629.1 coordinate 2,060, forward strand.
GGGGCAGGCCGGAGGGCCCGGCCACGAACGCGAGCTTGCCGGCCAGGCCGAAGCGGTCGTTGAGCGCGGCGAGGGCTTGATCTGCCATACGTGATCCTCGGGGCGTCCAGCACGCGGGGCGGCGGGGCGCACCCGCCGCCCCGGCGGCGCGGCTACCCGCCCAGGCGCTGGCGGACGGCTTCGACGACGGTCTGGTGCTCGGGGAAGCCGCCGTCGCGGTACATCGAGTGGACGAGCTCGCCGTTGACGGTCACGTCGAAGGCCCCGTCCTGCCAGGGGATCAGCTCGATCGAGCTGACGTCGTAGAGGAAGGTCTGCATCAGCGTCTTCGCCAGGTCGAGCGTGTAGGGCTCGTAGCCGCACGAGGCGCAGTAGACGATGCGCACCTTGACGGGCTGGGCGCCGTCCGAGAACTCCACGGGCTCCACCTTTCTAAAGGGCGGCGGCGATCAGCTCGCGCAGCTCGCGCACCACGGCGGCGTCGGACTCGGCGCGGGTCTGGGCGCGGAACTCGCCGTAGAACTGCATCACGCGGGCGCGGGCCTCGTCGCTGAGCAGGGCGGGCGAGGTGCCGGGGGCGACGCCGGCCAGCTCGGGGGCGCCGGCGAACAGCTCGGCCATGGCGACCTCGCGCTGCGCGGTGATTGACGCGGGGCGCTCGATCCAGTGGCCCAGCTCGCGGAAGTCGTCGCCGAAGAAGACGAAGGTCGGGATGGAGCGGTGCTGCCCGTCCTTCAGGTACTGGTCCATCAGGTCGAGGTTCTGGTCGCGCAGGAAGATGCGCAGGTTGAGCTTGCCGCTCTCCTGGGCCAGGCGGCCGAGGATGGGCACGTTGGCGATCGCGTCGCCGCACCAGTCCTCGGTGAGCACCAGCACGTCGAGGGCGTGGGGCAGGCCCTTGAAGAAGGCCAGGTCGTCGCGGCCGAGCTCGACGGTGCGCTCGTTCTCCTCGAGGCGCTCGCGGTTGCGCGTCATCTGGTCCTTGTAGGCCGCGTAGGTCATCCCCTCCTCGAAGCGCTCACGGGTGACGGTCATAGTCCAGCTTCCTCTCTCAGAGCTAAGGCGACGGGGTCGCCGGGTTGTGTGTACCCTACCCTGGTATGGTACCTCAGCTCTGCGGATCGGACAAGGGCGGCTGCGCGGCGAGGAAGGCGGCGAGCTCGGCGGCGCGGGGCGGGTCGGCGCCGGGGCGCGAGCAGTTGAGCGCGGCCGCGGCGGCGCCCTGGCGCAGGGCGGCGCCGAGCTGCTCGGCGGGCATGGCCTCGAGGGCGGCGCGCCCGGTCACGCCGGCGGCGGCCAGGGCGGCGAGCAGCCCGGCGGTGAACGAGTCGCCGGCGCCCACGGTGTCGGCCACGACGACGGGGAAGGTGGGCACGTCCACCCGCTCGATGCGGCCGCCGCGCAGCCTCAGGCCGCTGACGCCCTCGCCGCCCCTGGTAAGGGCCACCAGGGCGGGCCCGGCCTCGAGCTGGGCGGCGGCGTAGGCCGCCACGTCGGCGCCGGGGGCGAGCCAGGCCACGTCGGCCGCGCTGAGCTTGAGCAGGTCGCTTGCGGCGACGGCCCGCTCCAGGGTGGCCCTGTAGGTCGCGGCGTCGGCGATCAGGCGGGGGCGCACGTTGATGTCGAGCGAGACCAGGGCGCGACCGCGCAGGCCCTCGGCGGCGGCCAGGGCGGCGGCGGGCGTGCTGCCGCGCAGCAGGCTGATCCCGCCGAAGTGCAGGATGGCGGCGCTGTCGAACAGGGCCGGCGGCAGGTCGCCCGGGGCGAGCAGGGTATCGGCCGCGCCGTCGCCGTAGAAGGTGAAGACCGGCTCGCCGTCCTCGTGCGCCACGAAGGCCAGGGGGGTGGGGGCGGGCGCGTCGAGCAGCCAGCCGTCTTCGATGCCCTCGGCGCGCACGGCCTGGCGCAGGCGCCGCCCGAAGTAGTCGGCGCCGACCTTGCCGACGAAGGCCGTCGGCTGGCCGAGGCGGGCCAGGCCCACCGCCACGTTGAACGGCCCGCCGCCGGGGTGCAGGCTGAAGCCCGCCACCTCGCCGCCGCGCGCGACCGGCAGGAAGTCGATCAAAATCTCGCCGAGACAGACCAGCTTGCGCTCCATCGGGCACTCCTCCTGTACGCATCGGCGGCCACGGGCAGCAACCTTTTACCACGAAGAGCACGAAGGGCGCGAAGGCTCGCTGGTCGTCCGTGCCAGCCGAGAGCGCTAGAAGCAAGGCTAGTACACGTCGGCTGAAGTCCCTCGCCGGTTTCGGACCTCACCCCCCTGCCCC
>DAOLDO010000630.1:0-4311 GCA_035327325.1 Chloroflexaceae bacterium
CGTTGAACTCCAGCTCGTCGCCCCGCTTCCAGTTCGCGTCGGGCTGCGCGGGGGCGGGCTTGTGGAGCGGCTCGTGCTCGGGCTCGACGAGCCGGACCAGCTCCTCGCCGCGTTCGCGCAAGGGCAGCCCCCACACGCTCCGGCCGTCCGCACGCCCGGCACGGCATTACGCACGCCGGCATGGGTGTCAGGCGAGCCCTTGCTGGTGGCCGATGGCCTGTCCTATCGCTACGGCACGCGCCTCGTCGTCGACCAGCTCAGCTTCACCGTGCGCGCCGGCGAGATCTTCGGCTTCCTCGGCCCCAACGGCGCCGGCAAGGGCACGGCGCTCAAGCTCCTGGTCGGCCTCCTTGCCCCCGATGCCGGCCGGGCCCGGATCGCCGGCGTCGATATCCAGAGCGAGCCTCTGGCGGCCTCCGCGGCCCTCGGCTACGTCCCCGACCGGGCGTTGCTCTACGAGCGCCTCACTGGGCGCGAGTACCTCCAGTTCCTCGCCCAGCTGCGCGGCCTGCCGTTAGATACCGCGACCGCCCGCAGCGACGAGCTGCTCGAGCTGCTCGACCTGGCCTCCCACGCCGACCAGCTGAGCAGGAGCTGCTCGCTGGGCATGCGCCGCAAGCTGGCTCTGGCCGGCGCACTGCTCCACCGGCCGGCCGTGCTCATTCTGGACGAGCCGCTCAACGGCCTTGACCCGCGGGCCGCCTACCGGCTGAAAGAGCTGCTGAGCGACCTGGCGAGCCAGGGCAGCGCGATCCTGCTCTCGACCCACGACCTGGCGGTGGCAGAGGCAATCGCCAGCCGGGTTGGTCTGCTCCACGCCGGGCGCCTTGTGGCGCAGGGGCGGCCCGAGGAGGTGCGCGATCTAGCCGCGGCCGAGAGTCTGGAGCACGCCTTTCTCCAACTGACGGTGCCGCAATGAACACACGCCTTTTCTGGCAGACGGTCGGGCGCGAACTGACCAACACGCGTCCCGCGGGGACGATAAGCCGCATCGGCTCCTGGCTCGCGCACATCGTCGGAGCTGCGCTGGCCCTATGGGGTGGTAGTGCGCTCGCCGAGCAGCTGTCACGCTGGTCGCTCGAGGAACCGGCGGCGCTTGCCGGCAGGTTTGGGGCCACTCTGGTCGCGCTCTGCTGGGGGCTAGGCGGCTGGGCGGGCCTCGGGGCGCTGCGGCTGGGGCTGGCACGGGACGAGCAGGAGCTGCTGTTCACGCTGCCGCTGCAGCCTGCCGAGCGCTGGCAAGCGCTGCTGGTGCGGGTGACCCGCGAGTGGGTCGGCGTTACGTCGCTGGTGCTCACGCTGGCAGCGCTCGGCGGCGCCCTGCTCGGCGCCCTCGGCGCGGGCGGCCTCCCCTGGCTGCTGCTGGCCACGCTCGGCATGTTGCTGTCGCTGCTCGGCGGCCCCTTGCTGATGGTAGCCGGCGCTGCACTGCTGCTGCGCGCGCCGCTACCTGTGGGGAGTGTGCGCGGCGTGGCAGACTTCGGCGGGCGCTGCTACGAGGCTCTCGCCCGCCGCCAGCGCGCCCGCGACCGAGCGCCGGCCGCCTCGGTTCTGCCCGGTCTCGCCCTCGTACTCGACACCGTTGCGCGTCGGCGAACCCCGGCGGCGGCCCTGGTCTGGCGCGGGGTGGTCAGCCAGAGCCGCAGCTGGACCTTCCGCCTCCGCCTATTGATGACCCCGGTGCTGAGCGTGGCGGTGCTCTGGCTAGCCCAGCGGGTGTCGATCCCCGGTGCGAGCGACGCCGAGCTCCTGGCCATGCTCGCGATCAGTCTAGGCCTGCTCACGATCGCTGACGGGGCCCCGAGCCCGCTGGGCGGCGAGGGCGAGCGCCTGGCGCTGCTTCTGCTCAGTCCGGCTCGTCCCCTCGACCTCCTGCGTGGCAAGCTGTTCGCGCTCCTGCTGGCCGTAGGTACTCAGACAACCATCGTCAGCGCGGTCCTTGGAGTGTCCCTGGGGCTGGGCACGGCTGCGACGCTGTTCGTCGTCCTCCAGGTAAGCGTCGCCGTGGTTGGTCTCGCGGCGCTCTTCGTCGGCGGAAGTATCCTGGATGTCGACCTGACCCGCTCAGCCGAGGGGGCACTGCAATCCCTTCTGGTTGAAGAGGCACCGGTGACCAGGGTTCGCCTTGCGCTGGTAGCTTGCGGTATCCTGGTTGCGGCGGCTCAGGCCAGCATCATCCTCGCCCTGGACGACCTCGCTGCCGTAGGAGCGCTGGCGTTACTGACGGGGAGCATCACCGGCGTTGTGGCAGGTGTCGGGCAGTGGGGGCTGCGGACTGCGGCGGTGCGACCCCGGGTAACAGGAGGGTGAGCGTGTTCCTGCTGATAAGGGGGGCGAGCGGCGTGGGCAAGTCGACGGTTCGCCGGCGCATCGCGCCAAGGTTCCGTAACGGAGTCATCGGGGTGGTCTACCGCGCCGCGGAGAGCGGGCAACCCGTGACCCCACCCCAAGCATGCCGCTCCCGCCATCCCCGATGCGCAGCGCACCTCCAGCCCCACCCTTGCGCCACGCTCAACAGCTGTTCCGCCGTTCGGAGGGCTGGGAGGTGGAGGCCCCAAGCAGGCGCCGCGTCAGCTCGCCGCCCTCGACCACCAGCTCGTGAAGGGCCTCGCGGAGGTGCCGATCCTCTACCACAAGCTCCGGCCCCTCGTCGGCCGCAAACACGGCCGCCTTGCGCATCAGCTCGCGCATAAACGCCGCGCTCACGCCCTCAGTCTGGGCCACCAGGCCCTCGCGATCGTCGGGTGCACGGCCAGCCCCTCGGCGTACAGGTCGAGGAGGCGGCCGCGGCAGACGGCGTCAGGGAGTGGCACCTCCAGCGCCAGTCGATGCGGCCGGGGCGCGCCGCGAGAGCCGGCTCGAGGATGTCGGGGCGGTTGGTGGTGAGCAGGAACAGCACGTCGGCGTCGTCGGCCAGCCCGTCCATCTGGTTGAGCAGCTCGAAGAGCAGGGCGTTCGTGCCGGTGTTCTGATGCGTCCGCTCCTCGGCGATGAGATCCACGTCCTCGAGGATAACCGTAGTCGGCTGGAGCAGGCGGGCGAGCTGACAGGACTGCTCGACCAGTCCGATGCCCTGCCCGGTGAGCAGGATAATCGTCCGCTCGGGCATCTGGCCGGCGAGGTACATCGCCGTCAGGGTCTTGCCGGTGCCGGGCGGGCCGTAGAGCAGCAGGCCGCGCTTGAGGTGGCGGCCCGCCGCCTTGAGCCGCTCGCCGAGGCGGGCGAAGCCGACCGTCTGCCGCTCGATCCGCTCCAGCACCCCGGCGGGCAGGATGATCCCGCCGCGCGGGATGCCGGGCAGGCGGTGAAAGCGCACGCCAATGTCACCATGCTCGGTGGGCTCCAGCGAGATGACATGGCCGCGGTAGACATTGGTGCGCCTGATGGCCAGGCGCATCGCGGCGAGGAAGGCCTCGGCGGCGATCCGGTCGGGCGCCATCACGTCGAGCGAGAGCCCCTGGGCCAGCCGTCGTTGCGTGGGCCGCGCACCAGCACGGCGAGCTGTGTTTCGCCCTCGCGGATGAGGTAGAGCCCGCCCTGAACGCAGGCAAGCATTCTGTCGTCATTGAGCGGCAGGTTGACGTACTCGACAGGGCCTCGGTGGGGCGGCGCCACTCGGGGGCGTTGGGGTCAGTCAGCTCACCGAGCCTGATGCCCATATGGTCGTTGGGCGTGGTGAGGCCCCACAGCTCGTAGCTCCGGCCCTCCCCCTCGACGTACGCCGTCAGCGCGAGGTGAAGGTTGGGGTGGTCGGCGCGCTTGAAGGTCTCGCTGAGCACGGGCAGGCCGGCGGGCTCGCGGCCGAAGTGGTCGCGCAGGCGGCGCAGAAAGACCGGCTCCTCGGGCGCGGGCGCCTGGCGCACCACCTGGTCCATGAACCCCTTGAACGAGGCGAGGAACTCGGGCGTATTCACGCTCGGCTCGGTCGACATCGTCGTCTCCTCCGCACTATGGCCGGCGAGCGAGCACCCAGAGGTAGAGGATCGCGTGGCCCTGCTCCAGCTGCGGCTCAATCGCCGTCTCGACGATCGCGAGGCCTGCCGCTTCGACAAGGCCCCGAGTTGTATCGGGGTCGAAGCAGCTGAGGAACATCGGGACGCCCAGCCACGTTCCCTGCTCGTCGTCGTAGTCGCCCGCCTCCAAACTGAGCAACAGCAGACCGCCGGGCCGCAGCCAGCCAGCGATGCGCTGGAGGATGGCGGCGTGCTCCGCGCGGGGCAGATGCTCCAGCGTGTAGAAGGACACCACAGAGTCAAAGCTGGCCGACTGGAAATTCACCGTGCCGAGGTCGCCATGGATGAAGTGACCGGC
>DAOLDO010000631.1:0-4308 GCA_035327325.1 Chloroflexaceae bacterium
CCCGGCCCCCGCGCCCGAGCCGGCCCCCGAGCCGGCCCCCGAGCCGGCCCCCGAGCCCGCGCCCATCCCGGTCACCCTGCCGAACACCGGCGGCCCGGCCCTGCCCATCGGCTGGCTGGCCAGCCTGGGCGCCAGCGCCGTGGCCGGCGGCCTGGCCCTGCGCCGCCGCGGCGAGCGCAAGGCCGTCGAGGAGGCCGTCGAGGAGGAGCAGGCCGCCTAAGGGGGCCTACGCGGCGGGGGGGCGCGGGGCGAGGGCCCCCGCCCCCTCGTCGCGCAGCAGCGCCATCAGCCTGGCCATGAAGCGCAGGTTGTGGATGGTGGCCAGACGCAGGAAAAGGGTCTCGCCGATCTTGTGGAGGTGGTGCAGGTAGCCGAGGCTGTAGTGCCGGCAGGTGTGACAGTCGCACCCGGGGAAGATGGGCCCGTCGGCCTTGATGTGCTTCCTGTCGGCCGCGTAGACCTGGTCGAACCAGCGCCCCGCCAGCCGGAAGCCCGGCTCGCCGGGGTCGGCGGGGAAGGCGTAGAGGCGCCCCGAGCGGGCGTCCCGCGTGGGCAGGGCGCTGTCGCAGAGCTGGTAGCCCATCCGGGCGCAGGCGACGACGCTCTCGGGCTGGCCCACGCCGAGGGCGTGCATCGGCAGGTGGGGCGGGATGAGCGCCCTGGTGTGGGCCAGGATGTCGCCCAGCAGCCGGCCCTGTGCGTCCAGCGGCCAGCCGCCGAAGCCGAAGCCGTCGAAGCCGATCGCGAGCAGGGCCTCGGCGCACTGGCGCCTGAGCTCGAGGTCGCCCCCGCCCTGGACGACCCCGAAGATCAGGGGTCGCTGCTCGCCCAGGCGGCGCTGCCGCACCTGCCGGTCGAACTCGTCGCGGCAGCGCCTGGCCCAGCGCATGGTGCGCTCGACCGAGAGGGCCTGCTCGGCCGGGCTGTCGTCAACGTGGGTCGGGTCGTCCAGGCAGATCACGATGTCGCTGCCGTAGGCGAGCTGGAGCTGCACGCTCTTCTCGGGGGTGAGCTGGAACTTGCGCTCCGCGCCCTCGGGCAGGAAGCTGATCCCGCTGTCGGCGATGCGGCCGGCCTTCGCGTTCTGGCGGATCAGCGAGTAGGCTTGAAAGCCCCCCGAGTCGGTGATGATCGGCCCCTCCCACGCCGCCATGCGGTGCAACCCGCCCAGGGCCGCGATCGTCGAAGATCCGGGGCGCTGCATCAGGTGAAAAACGTTCATCACCACCGCGTCAATCCCCGCCTCGCGCAGATCGCGCGCGTCGGCGGCGCGCACGGCGCCCAGGGTCGCGTCCGGCAGGAAAACGGGCAGGGGCAAGGGCCCATGATTGCTCAGTAGAACGCTTGGCATAATATCCTATAGAAGACCGATCTAGGAAAGCCACCGCCGGTTAAAATTTGATCTAAATCAGTACTTACTTCCTGACAACAAAGGTTGAGATAAGTAGTAGAATGTAGCAGTATACTTTGGCGCTCGTATTTGGCTTCACTCGTCGCCTCCTGCTATGCAATTATGCTGCCCCCCGGTCGTTTACTAGACTCCGTGGTGTCTACGGGGGAGCGGGGAGGGCGCGCCGGTCATACGTCTCGAAGTCATCTCAGTGCGCGTCGCATGTTCTGTTTTTAAGGAGGCCGTGATGGTCGATCTCAAGAAGTATACGCTGGACGTCGATCTGAAGCAGGGCGTCGTGCCGATCTCCAAGGCCGCGTCGTCCCTCGCGGCGCTGATCAAGCGCTCGCGAGCCAACCACCAGCCCATCATCGTCACCCAGAAGGGGTACCCCACCGGGGTCATCCTCGACGTCGAGCTGTTCACCGCGCTGCGCCAGCTGGCCGACCTCCACCTCCAGCAGGAGGAGGGCGCCGAGCTGGGCGAGGACGAGGCGGCCGGCAAGTAAGGCCGGTCGCCATACACAAGAGCGCACGCTGAGCGGGCCTCAGGGCCCCGCTCAGGCGTGCGCTTTTGTTGCGCCGCGGCCCGCGTGCCCGCGCCGCCCTTGCGGTGATCCTTAAAGAATGATATACTCAAGGTTGTTGATTATCAGCAGGGTCGAGGAAAAGCAGGACAGCCCATGACCCAGGTCCACCGCGAGCAGCACCCCCGGGGCGAGCGCCTGGCCCTCGAGGAGATCGAGCGCCTGGTCATGCAGATCAGCTGGCTGGCCCAGCGCCAGTTCATGCAGCTCCTCGACGACGACCGCTTCCGCCTGACCCTCCCTCAATTCTACACCCTGCTGCACCTCGAGCAGACCGACGAGGCGTGCAAAATGTCCGATCTAGCCGACGCCACCCACCAGTCGGCCGCCTCGCTGACCGGCGTCGTAGACCGCCTGCGCGACAAGCACCTGATCGAGCGCCTGCGCGACGAGAAGGACCGCCGCCAGGTGATGGTCGCCGTCACGCCCCAGGGCCGTGAGCTGATCTCCGAGATCAAGCAGGCCCGCCGCGAGCAGATGCAGACGGCCTTCGCCCCCCTCGGCGAGGCCGAGGTCGAGGCCCTGATCATGCTGCTCGACCGGGTGCTCGCCGGCATGGCCAGGGCCCTCGAGCGCGCCGAGAGCGGGCGTCTCGCCTGACGCGCCACGCCGGCGCCGATGCACGGGGCCGGCCCTTCCCGCGAGGACGCAGCGCCCCGCGCCATAACCACCAGCAGAGACCCAGCAGCGAGTGTGGTGACCTAACTAGCAATGCAGAATGTCGAGCTCAACCTGCAGAACCCAGGCCGCCGCGCCCGCCGCGGGCTGCGCCCACTGTTGGAGCGCTTCGCGCCAGCCCTGCGCTCCTCGCGCACGGTCAGCTGGGGCCGCCTGCTCCGCTACCTGCGCCCCTACCGCCGGTGGATGGCCGCGGCCATCCTCGCGATGATCGGGGCCACGGGCGTGGGTCTGCTGCTGCCCCTGGCGGTCGGCCAGATGGTCAACGCCCTGGTCGCCGACGGCGCCGCCTTCGCCCTCGACCAGGTGGTCCTGGCCCTGCTCGGCGTGGTCGCCCTCCAGGGCCTGTTCAGCCTGGTGCAGAGCTACGCCCTCTCGTTCGTCGGCGAGCGCGTCGTGAGCGACCTGCGCGTCGAGGCGTACAGCCACCTCCAGCGCCTCTCCCTGGGCTTCTTCGCCGACAGGCGCACCGGCGAGATCACCAGCCGGATTACCAACGATGTGACTCTCATCCAGACCACCGTCACCAGCAATGTGGCCAGCCTGCTCCAGGCGATCATCCAGTTCGTCGGGGCCCTAGCCCTGATGATCGCGGTCTCCTGGCAGCTCAGCGGCATGGCCCTCCTGGTGGTGCCCGCGGTCACGCTTCTTGGCATGGTCTTCGGGCGCCTGCTGCGCCGCGTCTCCACCGAGGTGCAGGACCGACTGGCCGACGCCTCGAGCGTGCTCGAGGAGACCGTTGCCGGGGTGCGGGTGGTCCAGTCGTTCGCCCGCGAGCCCTACGAGGTCGGGCGCTTCCGCGCCGCCGTCGAGGCCACATTCGCCACCGCCCTGCGCCGCGCCCGCATCAGGGCCGTCTTCCAGCCCCTCTGGGTGATCTGCGCCTGGGGCGCGATGGTGGGCGTGCTCTGGTTCGGCGGGCGCCTGGTGCTCGCCGGCGAGCTGCTCGCCGGCGACCTGGTGGCCTTCCTGTTCTACGCCGCCAGCATCGGCGGCACCATGATGACCTTCTCCAGCCTCTTCGGCCAGCTCCAGGAGGCCCTCGGCGCCGTCACCCGCGTCTTCGAGCTGCTCGACACCGCGCCCGAGATCCAGGATCGCCCAGGGGCCGTCGCGCTGCCCACCCTCGCGGGGCGGATCACGTTTGACCACGTGACCTTTGCCTACGGGGGCGAGCAGGAGCACCCTGTGGGGATGTCTTCGGCATTAGGGGAAGGCGCGGAGCATGCGCCAGCGGCTGCTCCCCCCGCGGTGATCCGCGACCTCTCGCTCGAGGTCGCGCCCGGCGAGATCCTGGCCCTGGTGGGGCCGAGCGGGGCGGGGAAGAGCACGATCGCCAACCTGATCCCGCGCTTCTTCGACGTGCGGGCCGGCGCGGTGCGCGTGGACGGCCACGACGTGCGCGACGTCACCCTGGCCAGCCTGCGCGGCCAGATCGGGATCGTGCCCCAGGAGACCCTGCTCTTCAGCGGGTCGGTGGGCGAGAACATCGCCTACGGGCGCCTTGGCGCGAGCCAGGCCGCGATCGAGGCGGCGGCCCCGGCCCCCAACCCCCACGACTTCGTCGTCCCCCTGCCCCCCGGCGACCCCACCGCCCTCGGCGAGCGGGGCGTGAAGCTCTCGGGCGGCCCGCGCCCGCGCGCGGCCACCGCCC
>DAOLDO010000632.1:0-4304 GCA_035327325.1 Chloroflexaceae bacterium
TTGACGGTCGCTCCGGACCTCACCCCCGCCTCGCGTTGCTCGGCTCCCCCTCTCCGCAGCGGAGAGGGGGCAGGGGGGTGAGGTCTGCGGCGGGGCGCTCAGCGCGCGACCACGGGCAGGAAGACGACCAGGCGCGGGGCCTCCTGGGGCGCCAGGTTGGTAAGCGCGAAGACGGCGGGCGTGTAGACCCCGGCGATGGATGCCTCGACGGTGTAGCTGCCCTCGCCCGGCCCGGCGACCGGGGCGACCGTCGCCACGCCGTCGGCGCCGGTGGTGACCGTGGCCACCACGTCGCCGCCGAGCGAGGCGTTGGCGGCGTCGCCGAGGGCGGCGAAGCTGACCACGACGCCGGGGATGGGCTCGCCGCCGGGGCCCCTGACCCACACCCGCAGCGGCGGGAAGTCGGCCCCGACGGTGGCGGTGAGGCTGGCGGTGCCGGTGATCGCCAGGGTGTAGGAGCGGGCGCCCAGGTCGGTCCTGGCCTCGATCACGCGCTGCACCGTGGGGTGTACGGCGCCGAACAGGTCGAGCCCCGTGGCCGCCTCGATCGCGTCAACGCTGGTCGCGTACAGCTCCCAGTCGTCCGACTGGCGCACGTCGGGGTCGTCCCTGTCGTTCGGCACGCTGATCGCCGTCAGCCGCGTGGCCGTCGTGACCCGCTCCGCCGGGTCGCCGTCTCCCGCCGGCACGGCCAGCAGGGCGCGCCAGGTCGTCGCCGGCACGCGCAGCTGCACCGTCGCCGATGCGGTCGGCAGGCGGGCGAGCTCGCCCTCCGGCCCGGCCAGCGTGTAGACCTCGTCGCCGAAACCGGCCAGCTCACGACCCAGGTCCTCCATATCAGCCCACGGACCCCGGTTATTGTCAGGAGACTGCGGGAAGATGTTGGTCATCCAGAAGGTGGCCTCGTTATCCGAGTCAGTGGCGGTACGGTCGGCGGAGGGGACGAGGTGGCCGCGGTCGTAGCCGGTGTTCGTGTAGTCGCCAGTCCTCACTCTGTACCAGCCGGCGGGAAGGCTGGAATCCTGCAGGAAGCCGCTGGAGCGCTCGGCCTCGCCGAGGTCGGCTGCGACGAGGCGCCAGCTGGCCCAGCGGGGGATGCCGTCGTCGCGCAGGTAGGCGAGGGCGTACTGGTCGCGGACGATCAGGTAGTTGTCGGGGATGGCGGGGTCGGGCGCGGCGCCGCTGGGGTTGCCGAGGGCGAGGTGGGGGCTCTCGGGCTGGGCGACGGCGGGGGCGGGGGCGGCCCAGGCGACGAGCAGGGCGGCGGCCAGCAGGGCGGCCAGGGCCACGGACAGGCGGCGTGGGGCCATGGGGACCTCGCTTCTCGGGTGGGGCTTGCGCCGATTATAGCGGCTTCGGCCGCCGAGGGGTAGGGGGTCCCACTGGCCGGAGCCGTCCCCTACTCGATCAGGCCCAGCTCGCGCGCCCGCTTGAGGGCCTGGGTGCGCGAGCTCACCTCGAGCTTGGCGTAGAGGTTGTTGATATGCTTCTTGACCGTGGCCAGGCCGACGACCAGCTGCTCGGCGATCTCCTCGTTGCGCAGGCCCTCGCCGATCCAGCCGAGCACCTCGAGCTCGCGGGGCGTGGGCGGCTCGATCAGGGCCGAGGGCTGCGGGCCGAGGGCTGCGGGCCGGACGGGCGCCTTGCTGGCGACCGCGCCCACGTTGGGCTCGCTGGGGAAGGCCGCCAGGAGCCGGCCGATAGAGGCGCGCTCGGCGTCGCCCGGGGGCTCGGGGCCGGCCAGGCGCGCCGCGAGCAGCTCGCGCATGGGGGGGCCGAGGTCCACAAATGTGCGCAGGTAGCCCTCGGGGGCGGCCATGGCCAGGGCGCGGGCGAGGGCGGCCTGGGCGCCGGCCGGGTCACCGCTGGCGCGGGCGGCCAGGGCGGTGAGGGCGAAGATCTCGACGAGGGAGCCGCCGCGGCCCTGGGCCTCGGCGAGGCCGCGCAGGCGCGCGAGCAGGCGCAGGGCCTCGGGGCCGCGGCTCTGGGCGGCGCGCAGGAGGGCCAGGGCCAGGTAGTCGAGCTCCTCGAGGTAGCTAAGGTGGCCGGCGGGGTCGAGCCGGCGCTCCTGGTCCCACGCGGCGGCGGAGGCGACGTCGCCGAGGGCGAGGTCGAGGCGAGCCTGCTCGGCGCCGAGCCAGTCGGCGAGGCGGGGGACGCCCGTCCTGCGGGCGTAGGCGACGGCCTGGGCCATGGTGGCGCGGGCGGCGTCGGCCTGGCCGCGGGCGAGCTGGACGCGGGCGAGCCCGATCGGGCCCATGAGCAGGATCTCGACATTCTCGCCCTGGCGACCGAGGCGCAGCCCGTCGCGCAGCAGGGCCTCGGCGGCGTCGAGCTCGCCCCACTCGTAGCGCAGCATGCCCAGGCCGACATAGGCGGCGCCGGCCACGGGCACGGGGCGCGGGGGGGCGCCCTCGCGCCGCGGGTAGAGGGCCGCGCCGCGGGCGATCGCGTCCTCGTAGGTGCGGGCGGCGCGGTGGAGCTGGCCGGCGCGGGCGTGGAGCTCGGCGAGCTGGCGCAGGGCGAAGATGGCGATGATCGGCATGCCGCCGGCCTGGCCGGCCCGCGCCGCGTCCTCGAGGGCCGGCGCCGCCGAGGCGAGGTCGCCCTGGAGGTACGCGGCGTTGCCGAGCATGAGGGCCACCACAGCGCGCACGAGCACGCTGTCGTCGGGCAGGGCGGCCAGGGCGCTGCGCCCCAGCTCGACCGTGCGGGCGGTCTCGCGGCGCAGGCCGGCGACGGTGGCCCGCACGGCGAGGGCCTCGCTCGCCAGGTTGCGGGGCGTGTAGGGGCGCGAGAAGGGCGCGGGCGCGTCGGGGTCGCCCGCGTAGGCGGCCAGGGTGGCCTCGACGGCGGCCAGGGGCGCCTCGACGGCCTCGAAGTGCCCGGCGATGGCCGCGGCCCACGCCTCGATCAGGCAGAGGCCGGGGCGGGCGCGCACGAGCTCGGCCGGCAGGGCAGCCAGCCAGCCAAGCACGGTGGCCACCTCGCTGCGCAGCAGCAGGGGCCGGCCCTCGCGCTCGACGATCGCGGCGGCCTGCTCGGTGTCGCCCGCGGCGAGCAGGTGGGCCACGGCCTCGGCCGGCATAGCCTGGCGGGCGTACCAGCCCGCGGCGCGCCGGTGCAGGGCGGCGGCCCGCCGCGCGCCCTCGCGCCGCAGACGCTCGCGCAGGAACTCCGCGAAGAGGGCGTGGTAGCGGTACCAGCGCCGCTCCTCGTCCAGCGGGAGCAGGAACAGCCCCTGAGCCTCCAGCTGCTCGAGGAGCACCTGGGACGAGGCGACCGACGGCGCGGGCCCTTCGTCGCGCAGGGCGTCGCACAGCTCGGCGCAGAGCTGGTCGAGCACGCTGGTGTCGAGCAGGAAGCGCTGGACGTGGGCGGGCTGGCGACTGAGCACCTCGTCGGCCAGGTAGTCGTAGAGGTGGCGCTGGGCGCCGGCGAAGGCCGCGATGCGGGCCTGGGGGTCGTCGCTGTCGCGTAGCGAGCGGGCGGCCAGGGCCAGGGCGCCGGCCCAGCCCTCGGTGCGGCTGGCCAGGGCCTCGGCCTCCGCGGGGCCCAGGCTGAGGCCCGCGGCGGCGGCCAGGGCGGCCACCTCGCCAGGGGTGAAGCGCAGCTCGCCGACGCGCAGCTCGGCCAGCTGGCCGCGCAGGCGCCAGCGGGCCAGGGGCAGGGGCGGGTCGCCCCGGCCGGCGATCACCACGCGCACCCCGGGCGGGAGGTGGTCAACCAGGAAGGCGACCCCCGCGTGGATGGCCTCGGCGGCGATCAGGTGGTAGTCGTCGAGGAGCAGGACGACCTCGCGCTCGAGCCGCTCGAGCTCGTCGAGCAGGGCCACGATCACCACCTCGGCGGGGGGCGGCGCCGGCGACTGGAGCATCGAGCGGGCGTGGTCGCCCGCGCCGGGGGCCACCGTATCGAGGGCCGCGGCCACGTAGGCCCAGAAGCGGGTCGGGTCGTTGTCGCGCTCGTCGAGGGCCAGCCAGGCCAGGCCGGCCCCGCACTCGGCCGCCCACTGGGCGAGCAGGGTGGTCTTGCCGAAGCCGGCCGGGGCGACGACCAGGGTCAGGCGGGCCCGGGCCTGGGCGGCGAGCCAGGCGGCGAGGCGGGCGCGCGGGACCAGCCCCTCGCGCGGGGGGGGCGGGGTGAGCTTGGCTGCGAGGGCGAGGGCCGACATACACTCATTGTACACCGCGGCGGGCGGGCGCGGCGGGCCGGGGGGGCCCCCTGCGCTTTCAGCGCATGGGGTCGGGGCTAGGGCATCAGGGGGGGGGGGGGCAGGGCAGCACCCCCCCCAAGCCCCCCCC
>DAOLDO010000633.1:0-4298 GCA_035327325.1 Chloroflexaceae bacterium
TGGAGGCGGGCCGCTACAGCCTGCTGCTCCAGCTCGACACGCGCCAGATCGTGGTTGAAGCTCTGGAGCTGGGGCCATAAGCACTGCCGAGCTGCACGCGCTCGCCGAGGCGCTCATCGCCGCCGACCCCCTGGAGCACGGGGCCCTGCTGGCGCACAACCCGGCGCTGGCGGGCCTCGCCCTTGCCCGCATGCTCAAGGATCGCTGCTACGCCGCGTGGCACAGCGACCCGGCCCAGGCGGTGCGGGCCGCCGCGGCCCTGGCCGCCCTCGCCGCGCAGGTGGCCGACCCCGAGGTCCTTGCCCTCGCCGCCTGGGCGGCGGCCATCGCCGGCCTCGCCGAGGGCCGCATGGAGCAGGCCCTCGACGCCTTCGACCTAGCCGCGGCGCGCTTCGCCGCGCTCGCTCAGCCGCACACCGCCGCGAGCACCCAGGTCGGCAAGCTGATGGCCCTGGCGATGCTCGGGCGCTACGAGGAGGCCGTGGCCTGCGGGGTCGCCGCCCGTGACGCCCTGGCCGCCCACGGCGACGAGGCCGCCGTGGGGCGGATCGAGCTGAACCTGGGCAATATCGCGCTGCGCCGCGACCAGTACGGCGAGGCCGAGCAGCACTACCGGGCGGCCCATGCCCGCCTGGCCCGGGCCGACGAGCCGGCCCTGCTGGCCCGGGTCGAGAGCGGCCTGGCCGACGTGCTGGCCCGGCGGCGGCAGATTGACGCCGCCCGCGCCCTGTACGAGCAGGCCCTGGCCCGGGCCGAGGCGGTTGGCCTCGCCGTGGTCCAGGCCGAGGCCGAGTGCAACCTGGGCAACCTGGCCCTGGCCCAGGGACGCTACCACGAGGCCCTGGCCTACCTGGAGCGTTCGCGGCGCCGCTACGCGGCCCTCGAGCTGCCCCACGAGTCGGCCTACGCCGACCTCGAGCTCGCCGAGGCCTACCTCGAGCTGAATCTGGCGCCCGAGGCCGCCGCGATCTTCGCCCGCGTCATCCCCGTCTTCGCCGAGCTCGGCATGCGCTCCGAGCACGCCTGGGCCCTGGCCCACGCCGGCCAGACGGCCCTGCTGCTGGGCGACCACGAGGTCGCGCGCCGGCATTTCGCCGCGGCGGGGCGCCTGTTCGCCGACGAGGGCAACGCGGTGAGCGCCGCCCTGGTGGCCTTGTTCGAGGCCCGGCTCCTCTTCAGCGAGGGGCGGTTCGCCGAGGCCGCCGCGCGGGCCGGCGGGGCCGAGAGCACTTTCCGCGAGGCCGGCAACAGCGGCCGGGCCCTGCTCGCCGCCTGGCTGCGCGGCGAGGCTCTGCTGGCCGCCGGCGACGCGGCCGCGGCGCGCCCGCTGCTTGCCGCCACCCTTGGCGCCGCCGAGGCCGCCGCGGCGCCGCAGATCGCCCAGCGCTGCGCCACCGCCCTCGGCCGGATCGCCGCGGCGGCGGGCGACGTGGCGGCGGCCGAGGCGCTGCTCACCAGGGCCGTGGCCACGATCGAGGAGCTGCGCGCCCCGCTGCCCGCCGAGGAGTTCCGCACCGCCTTCCTCTCCGACAAGCTCTCGCCCTACGCCGAACTGGTGCGGCTCTGCCTCGCCGCGGGCCGCGTGCCCGAGGCCCTCGCCTACGTCGAGCAGGCCCGCTCAAGGGCCCTGGTCGAGCTGCTCAGCGGGCCCGCCGAGGGCCTCGCCCGCCCCCGCGACCCCTTCGAGGCCGAGCAGATCGAGCGACTGACTGCGCTGCGCCAGGAGCTGAACTGGTGCTACCAGCGCCTCGGCCGCGCCCTCGCCGGCGATGGCTACGACCCCGGCGCGGTGGAGGAGCTGCAGGGCGCCGCGCAGGAGCGCGAGGCGGCCATCCTCGAGCTGACGCGCCAGATCCAGCAGCGCGGCAGCGGCGACCTGGTCGCAGGGGCCCCCTTCGACCTGCCCGCCCTCCAGGCCGAGCTAGGCGCCGAGACGGCCCTGGTGGCCTACTACAGCCTGGACGACGAGCTGCTGGCCTTCGTCGTCACCGCCGAGGCGGTGCGGGTGGTGCGCGAGCTCGCCTCCGAGCAGGAGATCGAGGCCCTGGTGGCGCAGCTACGCTTCCAGACCGACGCCCTGCGCCGCGCGGCCGGGCGCAACCCGAGCCACCAGGCCCAGCTGCTGCGGCGTGCCCAGCACTACCTTGGGCGCCTCTACGAGGCCCTGCTGCGCCCCATGGCCGGCCTGGTCGGCGGACGGCGCCTCGCCGTCGTGCCCCACAGGGCCCTGCATTACGTCCCCTTCCACGCCCTCTACGACGGCGAGCGCTACGTGGTGGAGGAGCACGAGATCTGCACCGCACCCAGCGCCGCGGTCCTGCACCACTGTCTGCGCCGGCCCTCGCCCGGCCACGGGCGGGCGGTCTTCCTCGGCGTGCCCGACGCCCTCGCGCCGAGCGTGCGCGACGAGATCCTGGCGGTGGCGCCCCTCTGGCCCGAGCGGGTGACCCTGCTCGACGACGAGGCGACCCTCGAGGCCCTCAGGCGGCACGCCCCGGAGGCTGCCATCCTGCACCTGGCCTGCCACGGCCAGTTCCGCTCCGACAGCCCGCTCTTCTCGTCGCTGCGCCTGGCCGACGGCTGGCTGACCGTGCGCGACGCCTACGGGCTCGATCTGGCCTGCGACCTGGTGGTGCTGAGCGCCTGCGAGACCGGCGTGAGCGCCCTTGCCGCCGGCGACGAGCTGATCGGCCTGGCCCGCGGCTTCTTCACCGCCGGCGCGCCGGCCCTGGTGGTCAGCCTCTGGACGGTGGACGACGCGACGACGGCCGAGTTGATGGCCACCTTCTACGAGCGCCTGCGCGCCGGCGAGCGGCCGGCCGCGGCCCTCCGCCACGCCCAGCGGGCCATGCTGGCCCGGCACGGCCACCCCTTCTTCTGGGCGCCGTTCGTGCTCATGGGGCGCTGGTAGGGGGTCTGGCCGCCCCGTCGTGGCGGGCGGGGGCGGCCACGGTGGGCGGGGCGGCCACGGTGGGCGGGGCGGCCACGGTGGGCGGGGCGGCCACGGTGGGCCGCCCCTACGGGGGTACGGGCGACCCCCACGGTGGGCGGGGGCCGCCACGGTGGGCCGCCCCAACAGGGGGTGCGGGCGACCCCCGCGTGATCGCCGGGGCGCCGCCTTGCCATCCGTGCGGGCGACTGTAGCGTACCGGCTCGCTAATCGTGGTATTTTTCCCTCCCGCCGGGCCTCTGTGCTCTTGCACAGTATGCTTTTAGCGAGCTGCCCATGGGAACTTTGGTTCTAGCGACCTCACCGAAGGAGTGCGCCATGCGCCTGCGATATCGGCTCCAGATCGGCCTGGTGATCCTCACCCTGCTCTCGGCCATGATGGTGCGGCCCCTGGCCCTCGCCGACGACGAGATCGGCGAGTACGTGCCCGGCGAGCTGGTGCTCCAGCTGGTGAGCCCCGTGGATCTGGCGGCCGTCGCTGCCCAGTACGGGCTGGCCCTGCCGCCGATCGACCAGTTCGGCTCGCGCCCGATCTACCGGCTGAATATCGCCGACGGCACCGACCCCCTCGTGAAGGCCGAGCAGATCAAGCCGGAGGGCGGCGGGGGCGACCTGCGGGTCGTCTTCGCCGAGCCGAACTACCTTGCCCAGACGCCCGAGGGGCGCCGCGGCCGCAGCGGCTGGGCGATCGGCGGCGACTCCGGCGCCTACGCCGGCCAGTGGGCCCCCGTGAAGCTGCGCCTGCCCGAGGCCCACGCCCTCAGCCGGGGCGCCGGGGTGACCGTGGCCGTGCTCGACACGGGCGTTGACCTCGACCACCCGGCCCTGGCCGGGCGCCTCGTGCCCGGCTTCGACTTTGTGGACTTCGGCGCCGACCCGCGCGAGGAGGGTGTGGCCGGGACCAACTTCGGCTACGGCCACGGCACCCACGTCGCCGGCCTTGTGGCCCTGGTCGCCCCCGACGCGAAGATCATGCCGGTGCGCGTGCTCGACCCCGAGGGCGTGGGCAACATCTGGGTGCTGGCCGAGGGCCTGCGCTACGCCGTTGACCCCGACGGCAACCCGGCGACCAACGACGGGGCCCTGGTGATCAATCTCAGCCTGGGCACCCTGCGCCGCACCGAGCTGCTCGACCAGATCATCGGCGAGGTAACCTGCGCGGACGACGACGACGACGACGACGACGACGACGACGATGTTGACGATGACGACGACGACGACGGCGGCACCTTCGGCATCAGCGACGACGATGACGATGATGACGACCGCTGCGACGTCACGGGCGGCACGGTGGTCGTCGCGGCCGCGGGGAACGGCGGCGACAGCGTGCCCCAATACCCGGCCGCCG
>DAOLDO010000634.1:0-4286 GCA_035327325.1 Chloroflexaceae bacterium
CTCGGCCAGCACGTAGGCGCCCCAGACGAACATGCTGTAGTTGAGGGCCTCGACGGGGATGAGCCGGCCGCCGAGCAGCAGGTAGTGGCCGACGGCCAGGGCGCCGATCGCGGCGACGAAGAGGGGCCAGCGCTCGTTGAGCAGCAGGGCCCGCTGGAGCTTGAGCGGCCTGTTGGCGATCCAGTAGGCCAGGGGCGCGAGCATGAGCGCCCCGCTGAGGGCCAGGAACCAGATCGCGGCGGCGATGGGCGGCGGGAAGAGGCCGCCGAGGTCGAGCCAGCCGTTGTTCGACCAGGTGACCGCCACCAGCAGGGCCGCGCCGAGGGCGGCGCTGAGCCCCGCCCCGCTCTTCAGGATGCTATAGCCGAGGTTGCGCCGGGGCACCGGGTTGCCCGCGGCGGCGAGGCGCCTGCCGATGTCGGCCTGCAGCTCGGTGTACCACCCGGTGATGCCGTCAACCGCCAGGTCGCGGCCGGCCTCGTCCTCCAGGTACGAGCGCGAGTAGAGGCTGAGGGGCCGCTCCCACAGGCAGCGGTCGAGGGCCAGCCAGCGACGCACGCTCGTCCAGGGCAGCTCGAGGGCCAGGTTGCCCCTGCTGTCGTAGCGGGCGATCGTCTCGGGGCGGGTCACGATCAGGTCGGGCTGCTCGCGCTCGATGCGGGTGATCGGCAGCCAGTAGATCACGGTCATCGCGAGGGCCGCGTAGACGGCCATGTAGATCGGGGTGAGGGTGGCCACCACGCCGAGGACGCGCCAGGGGTTGTAGAAGACACCCAGGCTGAGGGTGCCCTGCTGGGTCAGGCTGACGATCGTCGTGGGCGACACGATGGCCATGAGCAGCAGGGCCAGGGGCAGGGCCAGGATGGTGGTGATCTGGAGCAAACCCTGGTAGCTGCGGATAAAGCGCCCCACGTAGCGCTTCTCCGGCTCGGCGGCCACCAGGTCGCTCAGGCGCTCGCGGGTGGCCTGGTCGAGCTCGCGCTGGCGCTGCCAGGCCCGCAGCTCGTGGAGGATGCGCTCGCGGGCCGCCTCGTAGCGCAGGGCCCGGAAGCGCGCCAGGCCCGCCTCGTAGTCGCGCAGGGCGCCGTCCACGTCGCCGGCGGCGGCCGCCGCCTTGCCCTGCAGGGTCAGGGCCGACGCCTCGCGCCTCAGGTCGCCCAGCTCGCGGAAGACCGCCGCGGCCTCGGCCAGGAGCCCGCGGGCGGTGGTGTGGTCGCCGGCGGTCAGCAGGCACTCGGCCAGGGAGCGCTGGAGCCAGGCCCGCCTGTAGGGGTCGCGGGCCTCGGGGCGGGCCATAAGGGCCTCGATCGCGGCGCGGGCCTCCTCGTGGTAGCCGTAGAGCAGCAGGATGTCGGCCAGGCGCTGCTCGGCCCTGAGCAGGCCGGACGGGTCGTCCAGGCGCCGGAATGCCTCGCGGGCGTCGGTGTACCAGGCGCGGGCGGTGTTGTAGAGCCGGATCAGCAGCCAGTTCTGGTAGCGGGCACAGTGCCTGGGGAGCGGCAGCAGCGGCCCCTTGCTTCTGGTGAGCAGGATGACGATCTGGAAGGGCAGGCCCAGGAGCCAGATCCACAGGGCGTGGGCGGCCCGCAGGACGGGGTTGGCGGGCCTGCTCGGGGCGTACCAGCTGCCGGTGCTCACCCCGAGGCCCTGGTAGGCCTCGCCGAGCAGCAGCATGGTCTCGGCCACGGCGGGGCTGTTGTTGGTGCGCGCGAAGTAGGCCAGGCTCTGGCGGTACAGCTCGGTCGCGCGGGCCCACTGGCCCGTCTCGCTGTAGACCGCGCCGAGGGTGCGACCGACCTCGGCCGCCAGCTCGGGGTCGAGGTCGCCCCTGGCTCGCAGGGCGTCGAGCTGGGCCGCGGCGTCGGCGAGGCGCAGGGCCGCCTTGAGGGCCCGGGCGCGCAGGAACTGGACCCAGCGGCGCTCGCGGGGGCCCAGGGGCGCCTCGCCGGCCGTCTGGATGAGCAGCTCGGCCTCGGCCAGGCGGTGGGCCTCCTCCAGGCTCGCGAAGGTGCGGCGCAGCTGCTCGAGGCCGCGGTCCTGGTCCACGTGCAGCAGGTGGTAGAGGGCCTCGCGGCGCAGCAGGTCGGCCTGGGTGGTCATCGGCACCACGCTCAGAGCGGTGCTCTCGGGCATCAGGGGCATGGCCCTGCTGGTCGAGCCGGGGGGCGTGGTGCGCGTGCTGAAGTAGCTGTAGAGCCGCCGGTGGATGGTGCGGGCCTCGTCGGGGCGCTCGCGCTGCCACTCGTCGCTCAGGGCCCGCCGCACCTCGTCGTGCAGGGCCAGGCGCCCGTCGCCCAGCTCGCGCACGAAGCTGTAGGCCCGCAGGCGCTCGAGCACCCGCTCGTTGCCCTCCTCGCTCTCGCGCAGCACCCGCAGCACGCCCGCATCAATCCAGCGCGGGATGGCGCAGCGGCGCAGCACCTCGGCCTGGCGCTCCGAGACGCTGCGCAGCATCTGGTCAATCGTGAGGGCCACCAGCTCGTCGCCGCTCTTGCTTCGGCCCGCCTGGGCGAGCCGGCTGGCGATGGCGCTGACGGTGGCGGCGATCTCCTGGTCCATGGCGGGCTCTCTCGCTGCGGCGGTCGCTCTACCGCATCATCATAGCACGTGAGGGGTGAGCTGTGAGCCGCTCGCTGCGCTCGCTGTGTGAGGTGTGACTCCGCCACGAGCACGGCCGTGCACACCTCACACCTCACACCTCACACCTCACACCTCACACCTCACTCCTCACCAGTCGTCGTCGGGCGCCCCCGTCGCGGTCGAGCGCTCGAGGTTATCGCCGATGATTCCGAGCAGCTGGGGGTTGCCCTGGACGGCGTTGTAGAGGGTCTGAACCTCGGCGTCGGTCAGGCTGGGCAGGCGGCGGTTCCGGCGCAGGTACTCGGCCACGTCGTCGAGCGTGAACAGATCGAGGGGCAGCCGGCCCACCACCCTGGCCCACTCGGCGTCGAAGGGCGGCACGCGCCTGCCGGCGAGCACTACCACCACCCCGGGCAGGCGCCCGTCGCGAATGCGCAGCAGCAGCTCGCGCTGGAGCCAGCGGTCGGCCGCGTTCGAGACCCAGCGGTCGGCCTCCTGGCTGGTCCGCTCGTAGCTGTCGAAGAGCAGCAGCACGGTGCGCCCGGCCGCGACGACCTCGGCCAGGCACTCGAAGAAGACCAGGGTGACCCGGTCCTCGATCGCCTGGAGCAGCAGGGGGTTGTCGGTCTGGACGACGAAGAAGTTATCCTTGACGATACTGCCGCCGGCCACGTCGCCGATGCTGACGTCGCCGGCCTGGGCGCCGGCCAGGCTGACGGTCGGGACGGCGGGGTCGGGGCCAGCCTGTTCGGCGATCACGAGGCGGGGGGCCGTGGCCTCGTTGATCGTCGCCGTGAGCCGGTTGAAGGCCACGGGGTCGATCAGGTCGCGGAAGCGGCGCACCAGGGTCAGCACATCGTAGGCCTGGCCGTCGCTGAAGTCAATCAGGGCGCGGGCGTGGCCGCGGGCCTCGGCCTCCTGGGCGAAGCGCCTGAGCAGCCAGGACTTGCCCATGCCGGGGCCGGCGGTGACCAGGATGATCCTGCGGCCGCTCGTCCCCTCGAGGCTGCTGCGGAACTTGCGGATTTCTTCGAGCCTGTCCACGAAGAGGTCGTCGAGCGAGCGGATAGTCATTGTTGGGGCGCCCCCGTGTGGGCGCCCGCGCTGGGGCGCGGCCGTGGGGCGGCGCCGGTGGGGCGCCCACGCCGGGGCGCCCTTGCGATCCCGAGTGGCTGCTGGAGAGCCATCAGATAATGTTCTGCTCGCTGTGGGCCGTGCCGGCGCGGAAGCGGGCCACCCGCAGTTCGTCAATGTCAATCGTGTGGGCCCGCCCGTCGAGAATCTCCTCGGCGATTAGCAGGCCCGTTGCGGGGGCGTGCATAATGCCGTGCCCGCTGAAGCCGCTGGCGTCCACGTAGCCGGGCAGCTCGGGGTGGCGCCCCAGGATCGGGTTGTGGTCGGGCGTGATCTCGTAGAGACCGGCCCAGCACTGGCCCTCGGCCAGGCCGGCCTCCTCGAGGATGGGGAAGCGGTGCAGGCCCACCTCGAGCACGTGGTCGAGCCACGCCCAGTCCACCGTCTGGTTGAAGCTGCTGGGCTCGTCGGGGTTCGACTTGCCCATCAGGATGCTCGCGCCCTCGTGGCGCATGTAGAAGCCGCTGCCCACGTCAATCGTGAGCGGGATGGGGCCGGGGATCTGCGGGAAGGGCGTGGTCATGTAGATGTTGCGCCTGTAGGGCCGCACGGGCAGGTCGAGCCCCGCCAGG
>DAOLDO010000635.1:0-4279 GCA_035327325.1 Chloroflexaceae bacterium
GGGGGGGGCGGGGGCGGCTGGGGTGGGCGTCCGGGGGGGGGCGGGGGTGGGGGCGGGGGGGGGGGCCTCGGGGGGGGCCCGGGGGGGGGCCTCGGTGGGGGCCTCGGTCGCCTGCTGGGCGGGCGCGCCGCTCTCCTCGCCCTCGATGCTCGTGGCGTAGGCCACGAGATCCTGCTCCTCGGCGTCAACCGCGGCGATGATCGTGCCCGTGGGCATGTAGAGCGTGAGCGTCTCCTGGCTGTTGTTGGTGACCACCATGCGCCCGCGCCCGTAGAAGGTATCGTTCACGCCTGGCGCGATCTCGACCCGCTCGCCCACGGGGCCGAACTCGGTCACGCTGACGCTCACCTGGCCGCTGGTCACGGCGTCAACGAGCGAGGTGCCCTGCGGCGTGGTGGGGCCAGGGGCCGCCCGCGTCTGGTTGAGGATGCGCAGCGCCAGCTCGCCGCCCTCGGGCGCGTTCGACTGGCCCTGGAGCTGCCAGATCGCGTACTGGACCTGGAGGGCGTCCTGGTCGCTGCCGGTCAGACCCTGGCTGCGGGCCAGGGCCAGGGCCGAGCGGATATTGCCCTCGGCCAGCCCGCTCGGCCCGCTGAGCGCGGCGGGGAACGGCTCGCCGTACTGGTAGCAGAAGCCCTCGAAGCCGATCGTCGCGCTAGCCCCGGGCTCCAGGGTGAAGCTCTCGGCGAAGGCGTCCTGCTGGCCCTGAGCCCCCTGGTCGCCCTGGGCCAGGGCCCCGCCTGCCCCGACCAGGGCGACCAGGGCGATCGCCGCGGCGAGTCTCGCAAGATCTACCAGGCCCATCGTTTTCTCCTGCACTGAGCGGCACAGACACTGGCGCCCGTTGCACCAAGAACCGTGCCGCGCCGTCAGCCCCGCCCCCGCCGGTCGCCCGCGGCCACAACCGGCGCCACATGCTCCGCCGCACCACGCCCAGAGAGGCCAGGGTCCACATCGCGGCGACCGCGAGTTGGCAGGCCCGAGCAGAGACAGGCCCGTACAAGCCGTGCTCCAGGCTCGCCGGCGGTGTGCAAGCGGCGACCCACGACGCCGCGCCCAGAGCTTACAAGATTGTAAGCTTTTTTCCTGGTCAACCTGACGCGTGTTCATTAAGTATAAATCCGCCTATGTTATGCTGCGATTAACACCTGAGACATGTGCATTCTTGTGTGGGCTACGCCGGGCGTTCCCGTGAATGCCCCGAGCCCCCGTGTGCCGAGTAGCGAGCAACAGGAGGATCAGCAGTCCTCCGTCACCTGGCGTCTCTGCCCCAACCAGCGCTCCCTCTGCCGGGTCGAGAACGTAAACGACCGCTCTATAGCCAGGGCGACAACCCAGTCAGAAGTGCTACATGCCAGACCGGCGACGCTATTCTCATCATCACCAGCAAGAGGCAACTGCATGAACCAGGTCCAGCGGCTCAGATCGTTCGCGGCAAGCCAGCTATCCGAGGCCAGCACCCTCTGGGGGGTCAGCGAGCGCACCGTGCGGATCATCGCGCTGCTCCCGCTGGCCCTGATGTTCCTGGGCGCCCTGACGACCCTTGGCGGCCGCGACGCCTATGTGCTGTTCGTCGGCGAGGACGGCATCGCGGAGAACTTGCAGGTGATCTTCGCCCTGGCGGCGGGCGTGTTCGCGGCCCTCTGCGTCCGCCCGCTGTGGCAGCAGGGCCAGCGGCTGATCGCGGTGCTCTACGTGGTCTTCGCCCTGGGCATGGTCTTCCTGGCCGGCGAGGAGATCAGCTGGGGCCAGCGGATCTTTGGCTGGGAGACCCCCGAGCACATGCTCGAGACGAACCGCCAGGGCGAGCTGAACATCCATAACCTCAACAGCGTGGAGTGGGCCTTCAAGTGGGGCCAGCTGCTGATCGGTCTCTACGGCACCGCGATGCCGTTCCTGCTGCTAGGCTGGGACAGGCTGAAGCCCTACCGCTCCTCGCTGGCCTACCTCACGCCCCATAGCTCGCTGCTCATGTACTTTCTTCCGCTGCTGGTGTGGCGCATCTACCGCACGTTCGGGACGATCCCCCAGCAGTTCTACTTCGTGATCTCGGAGTACAACGAGGTGATGGAGCTTGTGCTGTACTTCGCCTTCCTCGCATTTATGGCCTACCAGTGGCGCAGCATAGCCGCTCGCACGAAGGCATCGAGCCTCACCATGAGCGCCGCGATCAATGCGGCCGGCAAGTAACGGGGCCGAGGAGCGCCGCCTGGTTAACAGTTTATTGACCTCTTCTCGCGTGAAAGTTTCGCAACGAAGCCACCCTTGAATCTTCACCCGCGGCGCGCTATACCGTGGCTGTGATGCCGCCTTTTGGCGGCCGGCAGCGGGCAGGCGCGCCCCTTACTTTCACCCTCCTCCGCGCCCCACCCCTCCCACCGACGCGCGTATCGGGCGCTGACGCCCGTCGCACATCATTGTCAGGAGGGTTCTATGAAGCGTCTCACCCTGGCCCTGCTCCTGGCCTTCGCCGCGCTGCTGGCCTTCGCCGGCGGCGCCACCCAGGCCCGCTCCGCGGCCGCGCAGCCGGCCCCCGACGACCCCTGCGCCTTCGCGAGCGACCTGGGCCCCCTCGCCGACATGCCCCTCACCGCGGAGGGTCGCCTCACCGGCATCGCGAGCTACCCGCTGCCCGGGGGCGACGACCCCAGCAGCGACATCTACCGGCTGACCACCACCGTCGGCACCTTGCTCAGGGTCGAGCTGGCGGCGCAGGACGGCGGGACGCTGCCAGGGGCGCAGCTCGCCGTGCTCAACCTGGACGAGGCCGGCCGCTGCCGCGCGGTCTACGCCTGGTATGTCGCGCAGCCTGGTAGCCCCGCGTTTATAACGGTGCCGGCCCCGGCCGACGAGGTCTACGTGGCCGTCATGAGCTTCGCCGGCTATCCGCCAGTCTCCGACGGCACGGTGGACTACAGCCTCAGCATCAGCCGCGCCCCCACCCTCGGCCCCGTGACCGGACGGCTGGTTGACCCCGACGGCAACCCCGTGTCGCCTCAGACGGTCGGCTGGCTCTACGTCCAGCTCAACTACTGCCCCGACGAGTACAACTGCTGGATCGCCACGAGCGGGAGCGTGAACCCCGACGGCACGTTCATGATCGCCGTGAGCGACACGCTGGGACCGGCCGAGTACACGCTGACCGTCGCCGCGGACGGCTACACGCCCTACGCGTCCGAGCGCTTCGCCCTGGCCCTCGACACGCCCAAAGAGCTTGGCACGATCGTCCTGAATCGCGTGGCTCGGATCGCGGGGCGCGTGGTGGACGCGGAGACCGGCCAGCCCCCGAGCTCCTACGGCCCGATCAGCGTGGAGCTGCTGCGCTGCGACGCGGGCGGGTGCGTGTTCCACGCCTACACCAACCTCGACTACGACGGGCGCTTCTCCTTTGACAGCTCGCCCTACGGCCTCTCGCTCGAGCCGGGCGACTACAGGATTGACATCACGTCGAGTGAGTACGAGCCGCTGACGATCGGGCCGTTCACCCTGGCGTCGGGCGAGCAGAAAGCGTTCGACACGCTGAGCCTGACGCCGCGCCCGCTTATCGCCGGTGTGACCGGCCGAGTGCTCGACGCCGAGACGCGCCAGCCACCGCCGGTGGGGGCGGTCACGGTCGAGCTCCAGCGCTGCCTCTCGGGCTGGTGCTCCGACACTGTAGCGTTTGTGCCGGTCGGCGCAGACGGTCGCTTCAGCATCAGCGCCGAGAACGCCTGGAGGCGGCTGACGGTCGGCGACTACAGGGTTGTCGTCCGGGGCGCGGGCTACCGCGCGACGTACTCGCCGCGCTTCACGGCGGGCGCGGGCGACCAGTACAGGCTCGCGACCATCCAGCTGCAGCCGCGCACCGTCGTGTGGGGGGCGAGCTGGATCTGCTCCACGGTCCCGGCCGGCCGCGAGCGCTGCGAGTACGGGGCCGACCTGACCAGCGTGTATAACCGGACGGTGCAGGTGCGGGTCTGGAGCCTGGTATCGGTCTGGACGGACTACGGAGAGGCCAGCTCGGCCTTCCAGCCGACGCCGGCGCAGCTGGTGCAGCTGCGGCCCGGCGCGACCAAGGCGGTCAAGTTCGCCCTGGACATCCCCAGCGCGATGCCCGAGGGGGCCACCATGTGCGCCACGCTCTACGCGGCGCCCGATGGGAAGGGCTACCAGTTCAACCCGGTCGCCAACACCGAGTACGGCATGTGCCTGACCAAGCAGACCGACGGCTCGCTGCGCAAGCTGACCCCGGCCGAGGTGCGCCAGCTCGAGCGCCCCCGCGGGGGGAGGGGGGCGCGAC
>DAOLDO010000636.1:0-4279 GCA_035327325.1 Chloroflexaceae bacterium
CGGCCACCAGCTCGCGCAGGGGGGCGAAGCCCTCGGTGGGGCCGTACTGGAGGGCGGCGAGGGGCGCCTCGGCCAGGGCCTGCTCGGCGGCCGCGGCGACCTCCTCGGCGGGGAACAGCTCGGGGGCCGGCAGGCCGCCGGCGAACGAGATCATCTCGGGCTGGGCGGTCAGCTTCAGCAGGTCGCGGATCGCCGAGCTGCGCATCCCCGCGGCGCCTGTCGCGATCCTGTCGGTCCACAGCGAGTCCATGGCCACCTCCTCGTAGGGCTCAGGCCCTCCAGTATACCCGCCCCTGGCCGCGCGCTCGAGGGACAATCGCGCCGCCGGCGCCGGGCCAAGGCGCGCGGCGCTATAATGCGGGCCATGGAACGCATCGCCCTGCTCCACAGCCGCCTGCAGCTGACCATCTCGGCCCTGCTGGCCGTGCTCGTCGTCTGGGGGCTGATCAGCGCATGGCGCGGCCGGGTCGGCCAGGGCTACCTGGCGGCGATCTGGGTGGCCGCCCTGCTGATCGGCGCCCAGGCCCTGCTCGGCCTGGCGCTGCTGCTCGCCGTCGGCCTCCAGCCCAACCTGGCCCTGCACATCGTCTACGGCGCCGTGGCCGCCGCCACCCTGCCGGCGGCCGTGGCCTACAACCGGGGACGGGACACACGCTGGGAGGCCCTGGTCTTCGCCGCCGCCTGCCTGTTTCTGCTCGGGGTGGTGATCCGAGCCTTCGAGACCGCCGTCTGAACGCGAAGGCCGCCGCGCACATCGTCGTGCGCGGCGGCCCTTAATCCTGGCTGGGGCACAGGGACTCGAACCCCAACTACCTGATCCAGAGTCAGGCGTTCTACCGTTAAACTATGCCCCAAAGGTGCTGGCTGCTGGTGCCGAAGGTGGGATTTGAACCCACACGAGGTTACCCTCACTACGCCCTGAACGTAGCGCGTCTGCCAGTTCCGCCACTTCGGCAAGTGCGCAGCCTCCCAACGCGGCGCATGATACTACGCCCGCCACCGTTTGTCAAATCGGCCGGCGGGCGTAGCTTTGGGCGTACAGGGGGCCTAGCGCTCGGCCAGGAGCATGGCGATGTAGCCGAGGGTGGCGCGCCGGCCCTGGGGGTGCAGCTGGCGCCAGAGCCCGAGGAGCTGGGACTCGTCGTGGCCGCTGCCCTGGCCGAGGGCGAGGCTCGCGACGCCGTCCGCCGAGGCGGACTCGGGCGCGTCCTCCGGCTGCTCGGCGCGCGGGGGCGCGAGCTCGCCGCCCTTCTGGCTGACCTCATTGGCCACGATCACGCCGGCCACGGTCATCGGCTCGACCTCCAACACCTCCGCGAGGCGCTGGGCCTGGTCCGAGTCGGGCAGCGTCTGGTTGCTCAGGTAGTTGCGCAGCGCCCCGTCGCTGATCTTCGTCTCCCGGGTGAGCCGGGCCCGCGAGACCTTGCCCCGGGCCTTCATCTGGTTGTCCAGCCACTCGCCGAAGGGCGGCGTCGCCTCGGGCAGGAAGCTCATGCGCTGGCGCACCTCCTCGACCGGCATCCCCAGGGCCTGCCCGATCGTCTCGAGGGTCTTCTGGCGCGGGCGCTGCGTCTTGCCCAGGATGAACTGCCGGAGCGAGATCGCCCCGATGTCGAGATCCTCGGCGAAGCTGCTCAGCGACTGCTGGCGCTGCATCGCGGCGTGGAACAACAGAACCGAGAGGGGGGTGCGGTCCGTCTGTGCGCCATTCATCGTCACGGAGTCCTCCTCGTTCAATAGTAAGAATCTGAGCATAGACCGCCTACGGCGGCTCTGTGCCGTACATGGCTGGGCAACAGTGGATTATGTCTCTTGCCGAACGGTAAACTTATTGCTTTCTCCCTGGTACTAGTGTGGTCGCCCTAAGTATAAGCGAGGTGAATAGGCTTGTCAAGGCGTTTGGCTATGGTGATCTGACGGGAATATGGATGGTCTGGGCTTTGGCATAGTTTCAGAACTACAGCGGACGTCAACATGGGCGGCGATCAAACCTTCCCCGCTGGGCCCTCGGCATGCCCGCGACCGCCTCTGTGCTACAATGGCGCCAGCAGCCCGCCCGTTTGCGGCCGACTCTCGCCTGCCCACCCCTGGTGCCACCTGTGACGACCACACCAACGCCCTTCTCGGTTGATGATCTGTACGCCATGGCCTGGCTCGAAGATGTGCGCATCAGCCCCGACAGCCGCTTCGTCGCCTATGTGAAGGTCAGCGTGGACCGGCGCGCCAACGCCTACGCCCGGGCCATCTACCTCGCGCCCACAGCCGGCGGCCCCCCGCGCCGCCTCACCCGCGGCAAGCAGGACCACCAGCCCCGCTGGAGCCCCGACGGCGCCCGCCTCGCCTTCGTCTCCTCGCGCGACGACGAGCGCGGCCAGATCTACCTGATCGAGCTCGCAGGCGGCGAGGCCCGCCAGCTCACCAGCGCCCCCAACGGCGCCAGCGACCCCGCCTGGAGCCCCGACGGCGCCTCGCTCGCCTTCCTCTCCCTGGTCAACGAGGAGGAGCGCCGCCGCGAGGACGCCGGCGAGCCGCCCCCCGAGCCCGCCGACGCGTGGGAGGCGAAGCGGGCCAAGGAGCAGCGCAAGCGCGACGAGGAGCGCCGCAGCGACCCGCGCGTGGTCAGCCGCCTGCCCTACCGCAGCGGCACCAGCTTCTTCGATGACCGTCGCCGCCACGTCTACCTGGTCGAGCTGCCGGCCGACGACGAGGCCCCGCCTCCGCAGCCCCGCCGCCTCACCGACGGCGACCTGCACTACGGCCCGCCCACCTGGATGCCCGACGGCCAGAGCCTGCTCACCACGGCCACCCGCGACCCCGAGGCCGACTCGCTCTTCGCCTACTACGACGTCCTGCGCCTGCCCCTCGACGGCGGCAAGCCCACCGCGCTCACCGAGGCCGGCTTCTCCTACTTCGACCCCCAGCCCTCCCCCGACGGCGCCCTGATCGCCTTCCGCCGCCTGAGCGAGGCCAACCTGCTCGGCGAGGGCAGCCGCGTGGCGATCATCCCCGCCGCCGGCGGCGAGCCCGAGGACCTGACCGCCCACGCCGACCTCAACGTCGAGCAGTTCCGCTGGCAGCCCGACGGGCGCGGCGTGCTTTTCGCGGCCGGCTGGCGGGGCGACGCCCACGTCTACGCCATCGGCCTGCCCGGCACGCCGACCTACAGGCAGGGCGCGACCCTGGTCGGCGGCCCGCGCCTGGTGAGCGAGTTCGACGTGGGTCGCGACGGGACGGTGGCCTTCATCGCCGGCGCCCCCGACAACCCCTGCGACCTCTTCGTGCGCGGCCCCGACGGCGCCGAGCGCCGCCTCACCAGCATCAACGCCGGCCTGCTCGCGGAGCGCCTGGTCAGCCCGATCGAGGAGCTGCGCTTCCTCGCCCCCGACGGCCAGGAGGTCCAGGGCTGGGTGCTCTACCCGCCCCAGCGTGAGGAGGGGCGCCTGTACCCGCTCGTCGTGCACATCCACGGCGGCCCGCACGTCATGTGGGGCCCCGGCTTCCGCTCGATGTGGCACGAGTTCCAGGCCGCGGCGGCGGCGGGCTACGTGGTCTTCTTCTGCAACCCGCGCGGCTCGGACGGCTACGGCGAGGTCTGGCGCGACGCGATTCGCGGCAAATGGGGCGAGGCCGACGCGCCCGACATCCTCGCCGGCGTCGAGGCCGTGATCGCCCAGGGCCGGGTTGACCCGGCCCGCGTCGGCGTGACCGGCGGCTCCTATGGCGGCTACATGACCGCCTGGCTGCTCGGCCACAGCGACCGCTTCGCCTGCGGCATCGCGGCCCGCGGCGTCTACAACCTGATCTCGCAGCACAGCACCAGCGACGCCCACGAGCTGATCGAGATCGAGTTCAACGGCTACCCGTGGGAGCTCGCCGAGGAGCTGTGGGACCACTCGCCCCTGGCCCACGCCCACAAGATCGCCGCCCCGCTGCTCCTGCTTCACAGCGAGCTCGACTACAGGGTGCCGATCAGCGAGGCCGAGCAGCTCTTCGCCTTCCTGCGCCGCCAGAAGAAGGTCGTCGAGCTGGTGCGCTACCCCCGCGAGGGCCACGAGCTCACCCGCAGCGGCGAGCCCGACCACCGCGCCGACCATATGCGCCGCACCCTGGCCTGGCTCGACCGCCACTGTAAGGCCGAGCTGTAGGGCGCAAAAACGCCCAGGAGGCAACGGCGGTGGCCGGAGTCTCCCCGGCCCCGTTGGGCATCATGCACGAAAGGGCGTGGAAGGCTTTGACAACGGTCGGCTTGGTCCAAAGTGGTTTTTTGGGGGGGGGGTGG
>DAOLDO010000637.1:0-4275 GCA_035327325.1 Chloroflexaceae bacterium
TGCGCATCCTGCTCGCCACCGACCCGGCCTCCGAAGGCATCGACCTCCAGCGCCACTGCCACCGCCTCGTCCACTACGAGATCCCCTGGAACCCCAACCGCATGGAGCAGCGCAACGGCCGCATTGACCGCCACGGCCAGCGCCATAACCCGCAGGTCTTCCACTTCGCCCCGGCCGGGCTGATCTCACGCAAAGGCGCCAAGACGCAAAGTAGAGCCGGGAGCGCAGATAGCGTCACTGCCGATCGAACCGGCACGGCAGGGCTCGGCGCCGCCGCCGTAGAGGGAGCGGTCGATCTTAGCGGCTTTGCGGCTTTGCGTGAGCACACCGATATTCCCGTCGGCGAGCTGGAGGGCGACCTGGAGTTCCTGATGCGGGCGGTGCAGAAGGTCGAGCAGATCCGCGAGGATCTCGGCAAGGTGGGGCCGGTGATCGCCGACCAGGTGACCGAGGCGATGCTCGGTACCCGCCGCCGCCTCGAGACGACGGAGGCCGAGCGCAAGGCCGAGCCCGCGCGACGCCTGGTCAAGTTCGAGCAGAACCTGACCGAGCAGATCAAGAAGCTCTACGAGCAGCTCCAGGAGAGCCGCCACACCCTGCGCCTGGCGCCCGAGAACGTCGAGGCCGTGGTCCGCATCGCCCTGGAGCTGGCCGAGCAGCCGCCCCTGGTCGAGGCGACGCTCCCCGGCGTCTGGCCGGACCCCTCGGGCGAGCGCCGGCGCTGCCCCGTGTTCCATCTCCCACAAGGTCTGCGCGGGAGCTGGCAAGCCTGCACGGAGGGCCTGGAGCACCCGCACACCCACAAGGTGCGCCCGATCGTCTTCGACCACGAGCTGGCGAAGGGCCGCGACGACGTGGTGCTCGCCCACCTCAACCACCGGCTGGTGCAGATGGCGATGCGCCTGCTGCGCGCCGAGGTCTGGAGCGGCGAGGCGCGTAAGAAGCTGCACCGCGTCACTGCCTGCGTAATCCCTGACCACGTCACCACTAGCCCGCTGGCCATTGTCTACGGGCGCCTGGTCGTCATCGGCGGCGACAGCTACCGGCTCCACGAGGAGCTGATCACGGCCGGCGGGGAGATCTCCCAGGGGCGCTTCCGCCGCCTCAACGTCGGGCAGGTGCAGAACGCCATCGAGGCGATGACTGCCCGCGAGGTCTCCGAGCAGATGCGTGGGGAGCTGGCCGAGCTCTGGCCGAGTATCGAGGGCAACGTGCAGTCCGCCCTGGCGGCACGGGCGAAGGAGCGCACCGAGAGCCTCCAGCGACTCCTCGACGAGCGGCGCGACAAGGACCTGGCCGACATCACCCGGGTGCTGGAGGAGCTGGAGCGCACGATCCGCGGCGAGCTGGCCGAGATCGAGAAGCCGACCCAGCAGCTCCCCCTGCCCCTCGCCGAGTTCAGCCCGGCCGAGCGCGAGCAGTACCGGCGCAACCTCGACGCCCTGCGCCTGCGCCTCGACCAGATCCCCGGCGAGCTGGCCCAGGAGACGAAGGGCATCGCCGCGCGCTACGCCGACCCGCAGGCCCGCCTCTTCCCCGTCGCGGTGATGTTCCTGGTGCCCCAGCGGCTCGCATAAAGCCGGAGGGCCTCGCGCAAAGCCGCAAAGCCGCAAGAGAGCTCGTTGGTATGACTGAGAACGAGACTGCAAAGCACATTGTAGATGCCGCCTACCGCGTCCACACGCGCTTTGGGCCGGGCCTGCTCGAGTCTGCGTATCAGGCGATGCTGGCCCACGAGCTGCGGGGGCGCGGCCTGCGCGTGGAGTGTGAACAGCCCATTCCGCTCGTCTACGACGGCCTCAAGCTGGAAGTCGGCTTCCGGGCCGATATGATCGTGGAAGAGCGCGTCATCGTTGAGCTAAAGTCGGTCGAGACGCTCTTGCCGGTTCACAAAAAGCAGCTCATCACCTATCTCAAGCTTGCTGATAAACGGCTTGGGCTGCTGATCAACTTTGGTGCAGCCTACATCAAGGACGGGATCGTTAGGTTAGTGAACGGTCTGCAAGAATAGCGGCCTGGCGTCTTCGCGGCTTTGCGCGAGACGCCCTGCGGCTTTGCGTTGAGAGCAACTACCATGTCCTTCGCCCGCCACCACGCCGAATGGCTCGCGCTGCTCGATATCTCGGGGCCCTTCCTCGCGCTCCCGGTGCTCGCCCGCGTCTTCCCCCAGGGCCTCGACGCGCCCGACGCCGACGTGACACGCGAGCTGCGCCTGGCCTACGACGAGTGGCTCGACAACAGCGGCGGGCTCCAGGCCGACCCGGCCCTCCACCGCACCTGGGCCGAGTGGGTGCTGCGGCGCGTGCTCGAGATGCCCGGTGACTGCGTCAGGGCTCAGGGTTCAGGGGGTAGGGTTCAGGGGGAGGACGATCACACGCTGTGGCAGCGTGTAGCCGTTCCAGTCCCCGAGCACGGAGAGATCCTCAGGCCTAGCTTCATTATTGGTGAGCCGATCGCCGGCCTGAACCCTGAACCCCAAACCCTGAACCCTCGGCTGCTGGTGGTCGTCGTCCCGCCCGGCCAGGGCCTCGAGAGGCCCATGGCCCGCGCCGCCTGGCAGGCTTCGCCGGCGACCCGGATGATGACCCTGCTGCGTGGCGCGAAGGTGCGCCTGGGCCTGCTCACCAACGGCGAGCAGTGGATGCTCGTGGACCGCCCCGACGACGAGAACGCCACCACCGGCTTCGCCTCCTGGTACGCTCGCCTCTGGCTCGACGAGCCCCTGACCCTGCGCGCCTTCCGCTCGCTCCTCGGCGCCCGCCGCCTCTTCGGCGTGCCCGACGGCGAGACCCTCGAGGCCCTGCTCGCCCAGAGCGCCGGCGACCAGCAGGAGGTCACCGACCAGCTCGGCTACCAGGTGCGCCGCGCCGTCGAGCTGCTCGTGCAGGCCCTCGACCTGGCCGACCAGAACGAGGGCCGCAGGCTGCTCAGGGACGTGCCCGAGGACCAGCTCTACGAGGCCGCCCTCAGCGTGATGATGCGCCTGGTCTTCCTGCTCTTCGCCGAGGAGCAGCACCTGCTCCTGCTCGGCGACGTCGTCTACGACCAGCACTACGCCGCCTCGACGCTGCTCGGCGCCCTGCGCGAGGACGCCGACAAGGTGGGCGAGGAGGTGCTGGAGCGCCGCCACGACGCCTGGGGCCGGCTCCTGGCGATCTTCCGCGCCGTCTACGGCGGCTTCCGCCACGACCGGCTCGACATGCCCGCCTACGGCGGCAGCCTCTTCGACCCCGACCGCTTCCCCTTCCTGGAGGGCCGCCCCAGGGGCGCCTCCTGGCTCGACACGCCCGCCGACCCGCCGCAGATCTCCAACCGGGTCGTGCTGCACCTGCTGGAGGCGCTCCAGGTGCTGCGGGTGAAGGTGCGCGACGGCAGCCCGCTGGAGGCCCGGCGGCTCTCGTTCCGCGCCCTCGACATCGAGCAGATCGGCCACGTCTACGAGGGCCTGCTCGACCACGCCGCCGTGCGCGCGAAGGAGCCCATCCTCGGCCTGGCCGGCACCCGCGACCGCGAGCCGGAGATCTCGCTAGCGAAACTGGAGGCGATCGCGCGCAAAGCCGCAAAGCCGCAAAGCCGCAGCGCAGATGGTAGCGATCCTGGCGCCTTGGCGCCTTTGCGCGAAAATCCGGAACTGCTCGCCTATCTGCGCGAGGAGACCGGGCGTAGTGAGAGCGCCCTGCGGAAGGCGTTGGCCACACCCCCCGACGCCTGGCGGGCCGCGCAGCTCCGCGCCGCCTGCGGCAACGACGAGGCGCTCTACGCCCGCGTGCTGCCCTTCGCCGGGCTGGTGCGCGACGACGACTACGGCCGCCCCACGGTCATCCCCGCCGGCAGCGTCTACGTCACCGCCGGCGCCGAGCGCCGCGCCACCGGCACCCACTACACGCCCCGCTCGCTCACCGAGCCCCTCGTCCAGCACACGCTGGAGCCCCTGGTCTACCACGGCCCCGCCGAGGGCCTGCCCCGCGAGCAGTGGAAGCTGCGGCCCGCCGCCGAGCTGCTGAGGCTAACCGTATGTGATATGGCGATGGGGAGCGGCGCGTTCCTCGTCCAGGCCTGCCGCTACCTCTCCGAGCGCCTGCTGGAGGCATGGGCTGAATCGGAAGGCTCGCGCAAAGCCGCAAAGCCGCAAAGCCGCAACACAGAAGCTAGCGATCTTGGCGTCTTGGCGCCTTTGCGCGAGATCTTGATCACGCCTGATGGCTTCCCTACGCTTAACTTTGACGAGGCTATCCCCGCCGACCCTGCCGAGCGCCTCGTCTTCGCCCGCCGCCT
>DAOLDO010000638.1:0-4258 GCA_035327325.1 Chloroflexaceae bacterium
CCCCCAGCCCCCTTGCCGCCTCAGCCCGCGACCCCGCGGTCTGAGGGAGAGGGGGTGCCGCACGCCAAAGGCGTTCCCGGCTCCGCCGGGTGCGCAGCGAAGCGGGTGTGAGGTCCGCAGCGACCGTCAAGCGGAGAGAGCCCGTCTGAAGCCTTGCCTTAGGGGCAGGTACGGGCGACCCCACGTGGTCGCCCGGCCCGGGAGCGGCATGCCCTCCGCCTTGCCCGGACGCGCTACGAAGGGCGGGCCACAGCGTCCTGCGCCGGGAGCAGCAGGGGCACGGCGACGGGCACGGGGCGGTCGAGCAGCACCAGCCCGGGCTCGCGGGCGAAGCCGTAGGCCAGGTTGATCGCCACCATGCCGGCGTTCTGGTCCTCGACCCAGGTGACGATGCGTGTGTAGCCGCGGCGGCGCGCGTAGTCAATCGTCAGCTCCTTGAGCAGCTTTGCCAGGCCCATGCCGCGGTAGGCGGGCAGGGTGCCGGTCAGCTCCTGGCCGAGGGTGCCGGGGGCATCGGCGGGCTGCATGAAGCTGAGTCCGACGTAGCGGTCGCCGTCGCGCACGACGAAGAAGGCGTCGAGCAGGGCGCGGGGCGACTCGACGGCGAAGGCGGCGAACTCCTCGCGGCTGGTGAAGATCTTCTCGGGGATGGGGACCTCGCGGGTCAGGGCCGCGTGGAGCGCGTAGACCTTGTCGAGCCAGCCAGGGTCGTCGTCGCGGCACTCGGCCAGGGTGCTCACCCGCAGGCCGCGTGCGGCCAGGCGGGCCAGGCGGGCCTCGAGGGCGAGGGGGGCCGCGGCGGCCACGACGAGGGTGTAGGGGTGGCTGCGCATCTGCTCGCTGAAGCCGCGCCTGGCCAGGGCCGCGATCAGGTCGGGGGCCTGCTCGGGGACCATCAGCCACATCGCGCGGGCGCCCAGGGCGGCCAGGTCGGCCTCCATCTGGGCGAGGAGGGCGGAGCCGACGCCGCGCCGCTCGTGGGGGTGGCGGACGCGGGCGGCGACCCAGTAGGTGCCGGGGTCGGGGAGCCAGTTGACGGGGAAGAAGTGCCCGACGCCGAGGGTCTGCCCGGCGTCATCCTGGGCGAGGTAGCGCCACGAATGGGCGCCGCTGCGCTCGCAGGCGCGGTCGAAGGCGCGCAGGTCGTCGGGGGTGGAGGCCACGCCGTCCGCGCCGGGGAACTCGGCGAGGGCGGCATAGTCGGCGGGCGCCGCCGTGGCCCGCCGGATTCGTAGGGCCGGTAACATACAGAGCCTTTCCGCTCGCGCTGGACGCAGCGGCCGGCAAGCGGGCGGTGTTCACACCACACCTCCGCACATCAGCCGCTCCATCGCGTCGCCCAGCTAACCGTTCAGAGCGATGTCTGCCCCTACCCTACCACAGAGCCGGGGGGGGCTGTCAAGGGGGGAGAACCGGCTTCCGCGGCGGCCCGCGCGCCAGGTCCGCCGCCCCGACGCATTTCGCGGTAGAATGGGCGAGAGGATAGCGCAGGAGCCGCCCATGCAAGAGCGAATCCGCGCCGCCCGCTACGGGGGCGGCAGCCACAGGAGCGTCTGGTCGTGGCGCAGCGCCTACAGCGCCTGGTCGGCGCTCAGCGCGTTCAGCTTCACGTCGGTGCTCAGCGTCTTCAGCAGCGCCTCGATCCTGAGCGCCTTCAGCAACGCCTCGATCCTGAGCATCGCCAGCAGCGGCTCGATCCTCAGCGTGGGCAGCCAGGACTCGATCCTGAGCGTCGGGAAGCGCAGGGCGAGCTTCAACCGGGCGCGCCCGCGTCCCGCGCCCGAGGCGCGGTGAGCGCGGGCTGGGCGCTGCTCGACCCCGCGTCGCCCGGCTGGGCCGCGACGGTGGACGCGCTCTGGGCCCGCCTCGACCCCGCGGGCGGCCTGGTCGTGCCGGCCTATTTCGTCAAGGCCACCTTCGCGAGGATGGGCGGGCTGCTCGCGACCGACGGGGCGGGCGCGGTCGGGCTGCTCTTCCCGCGCCGCTCGGGCGACGGCCGGCGCGCCTACACGCTGCGCATGCGGGGCGGCGACCCCGCGGCTGTGGCCGCCCTGGTCGCGCCCCACCCGGTGGTGGCCTACGACCCTGTGGGGACCCTCACCTACGCGGCGACCCACGCCGAGCGGGGCGGCTTCGACCTCGGCGCGCCCGGGCGGGAGGATCTGGGCGCGATCGGCGCGCTGCACAGCGCGATCTGGGGCGGCGGCGTCGAGGCGCGCTACCCGGCCGACCTGTGGAGCGCCGAGTTGGGCCCGGCCACGGCCCTGGTGGCGCGGCGCGAGGGGCGCCTTGCGGGCTTCCTGCTGGGCTTCCACCGCTCAGGGCTCCCCGCGCTGGCGGGGCTGGGGCTGCCCTACAGGCTCGACCTCGCCGTCGAGTCGCAGGTGCTGGGCGTGGCGTCCGAGGCGCGCCGCTCGGGGCTGGCCGCGACGCTCAAGCTCGAGCAGGCGCGCCTGGCCCTGGCCCAGGGCCTCGACCTGATCCACTGGACGGCGGACCCGCTCCAGTACCCCAACGCGGCTCTGAACTTCGGCCGGCTGCGGGCGGTGGCGGGCGAGCACTACGCGGCCTACTACCCCTTCCACAACGCCCTGAACCGGGTGCCGGCCTCGCGGCTGGGCCTGGTCTGGCTGCCCCGCTCGGCGCGGGCGCGCGCGGCCCTTGCGGGCACGCCGGGGCCCGCCGAGCGCGGTCTGGGGCGCTTCCCCGGCTGCGCGCGGCTCAACAGGCGGGTCGAGGCCCTGGGCGAGCCGGGCGGGGCGCCCTTCCTGGCCCTGCACATCCCGGCGGACTGGACGGCCCTGCAGCGGGACGACCTGGGGCTGGCGGCGCGCTGGCGGGCGGCCGCCGACTCCTTGCTTGCCCGCCACCTCGGCTTTGCGCCGGGGCGCTACCTGGCGGTGGACGCCGCGAGCGAGGGCGCCGAGCGCTTCCTCGTCCTCCAGCGCTACGAGCCGGGGCTGCTGCTGCCGTAGGCGCCGCCGCGCCGCAGCCGCGCACCTACACATGCTATAATGAGCTATTGCTTGCGCAGGGTGTATGGAGAG
The DNA here is from genome assembly GCA_035327325.1 of Chloroflexaceae bacterium. GTDB lineage: Bacteria > Chloroflexota > Chloroflexia > Chloroflexales > Chloroflexaceae > CAIWXH01. The sequence goes on from DAOLDO010000638.1 coordinate 3,048, forward strand.
GTCCTCAATGCAGAACTACTGGCACGACCTGGAGCCCGGCCCGCATGTCCCCGACGTCATCCAGACCGTCGTCGAGATCCCCAAGGGGTCGCGCAACAAGTACGAGTTCGACAAGCGCATCGGGGCCTTCAAGCTCGACCGCGTGCTCTACTCGGCGGTGCAGTACCCCGGCGACTACGGCTTCATCCCCCAGACCTACTACGACGACGGCGACCCCCTCGACGTGCTGGTGATGACCAATCTGCCCACCTTCACCGGCTGCATCGTCGAGGCCCGCCCGGTCGGGGTGTTCAAGATGCTCGACAAGGGCGAGCCGGACGACAAGATCCTCGCCGTGCTCCAGTACGACCCCTTCTTCGCCAGCTTCCAGGACTTCACCGACCTCCCGCCCCACTACCTGAAGGAGGTCGAGCACTTCTTCACGGTCTACAAGGACCTCGAGGGCACCCGCGTCGAGCCGGTGGGCTGGGAGCATGTGGATGTGGCGCGGCAGCGCATCATCTACTCGATCAACGCATACTGGGACATGCGCGCCGGCCGTTCGCTCAAGCGCGCCTGACGGGTTCCAATGTCGGCACGATCCAACCCATCCCCGGCCCATCGCACCGCCTACTCCGCCGGCGGCGTGATCTTTCGGGTCGTCGGCCAGCAGGTCGAGGTCGCCCTGATCGCCACCGATCGGGGCGGCCGCTGGGGCCTGCCTAAGGGCCACGTCAACAGGGGCGAGACGGCCGAGGCCGCGGCCCTGCGCGAGGTCGCCGAGGAGACCGGGCTGGAGGGGGCGATTGTGCGCCACCTGGCGACGATCGAGTACTGGTTCCGCGCCGGCCCCGCCCGCGTCCATAAGTACGTGGACCTCTTCCTGATGCGCTACGAGCGCGGCGACGTGCGCCCGCAGGAGGCCGAGGTGGACGACGCCCGCTGGTTCCCGCTGGACGAGGCCCTCAGGCGGGTCTCGTTCGAGCGCGAGCGCGATGTGCTCGCCCAGGTCCAGGCGATCATGCTGGAGCTGGGGCCCGACCTGTAGGAGGGGCGATGCGCGACTACACGGTCGAGGTGACGGTCGAGGAGGACCTGGAGGAGCGAGTGGCGGCGGCCGGGCTCGACCACCCCCCGGCCGAGCGGGGCCGGGGCCAGGGGCTGCGGGCCGAGGGCGCGCCCGGCCCCCCTGAGGGGGGCGGCCTTATAGCCGCCGACGCCAAGCTCCACCC
>DAOLDO010000639.1:0-4257 GCA_035327325.1 Chloroflexaceae bacterium
TTTTCGACCTCTACCTGCTCTGCGACGGGGCGCCCCCCGCGCCCGCCGCGCTGTGGGCCTGGCGCGAGGCTCTGCCCTTCGCCCCGGGCTACCTCGACCGGGTGGCCGTCTACAGCGCCGCGTCGCCCGCGCCCGCCTACGCCCGCGTAAGCCCGCGCCTGTGGCTTGTGCTGCCGTGGGTTGCGCAGGTCGAGCCCGGGGCCTACGCGGGCATCGCCCAGGTGATCTGGCGCTACGACGCGCCGCCCGGCGAGCCGCTGCCCCTGGGGGCCTGGCGGGCCGCCGGCGGGGCCGGGGTCTGGCTGCGCCTCGACGCCGCCCCGCCCGACGAGGCCGCCTCTATGCTGCGCGAGGGCGAGGCGTGGGCCGCCGAGACGGGGCGCCTGCTCTGGTCGCGCCCTACCGGCGTGACACTTGGCAGATGAGGGTAAGGGCGCCCACGCTGGGGCGCCCTTAGGTGCGTTCACCATCAAGATAGCTGTGTCACATCACTAGCGAGGGCTGACCGGTCGGAAGAAGACATAATGCGGCCCCGTGGCCGTGACGAACTCTTCGCCCACGGGCCGGAAGCCGAGCGTCGTGTAGAAGCCGCCCGCGCTCGTGCGCCCGTTGCACCAGAGGGTCGCCCCGCCGTGGGCGGCCACGTGGGCGAGGCACAGGGCGATCAGGGCGCGCCCATAGCCCAGCCCGCGGACCTCGGGCGTCGTGGCCATGCCCTCGAGCTGCCAGGGCGCCGGGAAGTCGGCCCGCGGGCAGGGGTTGCGCGACACGGTCGCGATCCCCACCAGCCTGCCCTCGTGGAACGCCCCCGCGTGGAGCGTCTCCGGGTCGTCGTCACCCCTGTAGTCCAGTTCCTCGATGCGCTGGTGGGGCCGCAGGATCGCCTGCCGCAAGGGTCTGGTCTCGGCCGCGGTGATCGGGCGGACGTCGTGGCTGCCCATGATTCCCTTTCCTCTGCAGAAACGCTACGCGGTGTCAGAAGATACACCCAACGGTTACCCCATTGCAACCTGGCCGACCGTACACTCAAGCTGTATAACCCTGTCTGGTTCTCGGTGCGCGCGGGAGGCTATTATGGACACACTGCTGATCGCCCTCTTCTGCCCCCTGGTGCTGCTGCTGCTGCTTGTCGGCGGCATCGTCTGGCTCGTCGAGCGCGGGCGGGCGCCGCACACCAAGGCCCCGAACGCAACGCCCGCGCATGCCTCTCTCGCGGCCATGGCGGACGACGGCGAGCTCGCGCAGTTCGTCGCCTTCGACCGGCTGGTGGCCGCATGGGCTAAGGCGGGCCGCCTCGACGCGCCGCTGGCGGAGCGGGTGCGCGACCTGATCGCGGAGGAAGTGGCGACCATCGCCGCGGCCCGCCGGCTGCTCTCGGTCCCGGCGGCCGCGCCGCCCGCGCCTGCGGTCGAGGCCGCGCCCTCCGCACCGCCGATCCTGACGTCACCGCCGGCTACGGCGGCCGCGCCGGTCGCGCAGCAAATTCCGCCTGCGCCGCCAGCCCTTGCCGCGCAGGTGTCGTCCTCCGTGCCCCCGGCGCCTGTCGCGCCGCCCCTGCCGATGGCACCCGCCGAGCCGTCTGAGGCCGCGCCCGCGTCGTCTGCTGGGCAGCAGAAGGCCCCGCCGCGCCTGGCCCGGCCCTCGCTCGGGGCCGCCCTGCTGTCGCTGGGCACGCGGCGCACGCTGCTCTTCCTGGGCACCTTCCTGCTGCTGATGTCGAGTCTGACCCTGGTCGTCTTCAGCTGGGCCAGCCTGCCGCCGGCGGTGCAGTTCGCCATCCTGGCGGGCACCACGGGCGCGATCTGGGCGGGCGGGGCCTGGATGGCCCGCAAGCCCGAGCTGGCGACGGCGGGCGCGAACCTCCAGGCCGTATCGGCGCTGCTGACGCCGGTGGTGGGCTTCGCCCTGGGCCGGCCAGGGCTGCTCGACCTGGCCCCGCGCCCGGCCTGGCAGCTGGCCTCCGCGGTGAGCCTGGCGGCCTACCTGCTGGCCTCGTGGCGCACGCGCCGTCCATTCTACAGCGGCGCCGCCGCCCTCGCCGCGGCGAGCCTGCTGCTCGCGGGCCTCGGCGCCCTCGCCGCAGCCTGGCAGCTCGTTCCGCTCATGGCCCTGATGGGCGCCCTGCTGCTGATCGCCGGGGCCCTGCGCGGCACCGCGACCCCGCGACTCGCCGAGGGGCCGCGCTGGGTCGCCCTGCTGGGCGGGCCAATCGTGGCCATGGCCGCCGCGCCGCTCTACCTCGCGGGCGGGGCGGGCTACCCCTTCGCCGCGACCCTGGCCCTCGGCGCCCTCTTCTGCGGGCTCGCCTACAGGCTGGAGGGCCGCCCACTCTGGCTCTGGGCCGCCGTGGCCCTGCCGCCCGTCGCCCTCGAGCTGGCTCTGGGCGCCGCGGGCGCTGCCCTCGGCGTGCACACCCTGGCCGTCGGCGCCGGCGCCCTCGTGTACCTCGGCCTGAGCGCACTGGCCGAGGACCGGCACGGGCCGGCCACGCGGCCGCTGTTCGTGGGCGCCGCCGCCCTCGGCCTGTACGTCCTCGGCCTGGCCTCGCTCGACGGGTCGGAGGTGGCTCGCCTGGCCCTGCCGCCCCTCGTCCTGCTCGGCGCCGGCGTGGCCGCCCTGGTCGAGGGCGGTCGTTTGCGCTGGCTCGGCGCGAACGGGCCGGCCCTGGCCACGGGCGGCCTGTTCGCCGCCGGGGCCCTGGGCTTCTGGTGGGGCGCGGCGCTGCTCGAGGCGACGGGGCTGGCGCTCGAGGCGCGCGGTCTCGCGCTGCTGCCCATGGCGGCGGGCTTCTTCGCCGCGGCCCGCTGGTGGCCCGGTCGGCTCCGCCCGGGGTACGACCGGGCCCTCCAGGCCCTTGGGGCCGGCGCGGCGCTGCTGGCGTGGGCCCCCACCATGCTCAGCCTGGAGACGCGCCTGGCCGGCGCGCTGCTCGTGGCCGCGATCTTCGCCGGGCAGGCCATTGCCCGGCGGCGCTGGCCGTGGGCGGTCCTCAGCCTCGGCTTCGCGGCCCTGGCCGCCGGCCTCGCCGTCGAGCGCTTCGTGGCGCCGGCGTGGCAACTGCGGGCCGCGACCCTCGTAGGCCTGGGCCTGGCCGCGATCTACAGCCTGGGCGGCGAGCGCCTGCGGCGCGGTGTCTGGGGCTACTGGACCTGGCCCGCCGTAGCCCTTGGCGGGCTTGCCGGGCTGCTCGCCGCCGCTATGGCGCTGATCCAGCTGCCCCTGGAGGCGGCCCTGTTCAGCGGGGTCCTGCTGGCCCTGGCCGTCCTGCTGGGCGCCCACACGGCCCTGTGGCGCCGCGCCGAGCCCGGCTACGTCGCCGCCCCGCTGCTGGTCGCGGCGGCCCTGGTGGCGGCGGGCGAGGGCTTCTTCACGGGCTGGCGGCCCGCGCCCGGCGACCTGGCCTACGTGGTCTGCGCCCTCGTCCTCGGGCTGGCCCTGTTCGGGCAGAGGCTCCGGGCCTTCGGGCGGGCCTACGCCACGCCGTACGAGCTGACCGCGTTCGCGCTGCTGCCCGCGGCGCCGCTCTTCGCCGGCGGGGACCAGGCCCACCTGGCCGTGACCTGGGGGGCGATGGCGGCCCTGTACGGCACCGCCCTCTGGCGCTACAGGCTGCCGTGGATGCTCGCCCTGGCCTTGGTCTCCCTCGACTGGGCGCTGCTCCACGGGACGGCCTGGCTGCTGCCAGGCGGCGACCCGGCGGGCGCCGGCCTGGTCCTGGCCCTTGCCGTCGCGGCCCAGGCCCTCTTCAGCGCGTGGGCGCGGCGGCGCGGGGCGCCCCTCGGCGCGGCGGGGGCCTGGGGCTACCTGAGCGCGGGGATCGGCGCGGCGGGGGCCCTGAGCCTGGTCGCGGGCGGCGCGGGCTACGCCGCGGCGGCGGCCGGCCTGCTCGCCGCCACCCTGGCCGTCCTGGCCTGGGTCGAGGCCCGCGAGGAGCTGGCCTGGGGCGCCCTGGCCATGGTCGCCCTGGCCCTGAGCCAGCTGCACCGGCTGATCGGCCTGCCGGCGGAGTGGGCGCTGCTGGCGGGCAGCCTGGAGGCCGTGACGGTCTACGCGGGCGGCTGGGGCGTGCAGGCCCTGTCCGGCCGGCTGCCGCGGCTGGCCCTTTGGCGGCGGCCCCTGGCCTACGGGGCGGGCGTGGCGCTGATCGCGCTGCCGCTAGCCCTGGCCGTGACCGGCGCGCAGGCCGGCCTGTTCGGGGCCGGGCTGCTACTCGCCGGGCTCGGCGCGGCGCTGCTGGGCTGGCGCGAGCGGCAGCCG
>DAOLDO010000640.1:0-4252 GCA_035327325.1 Chloroflexaceae bacterium
GGCGGCTGTAGAGCCAGTTCAGCTCGGCGCGCAGGGCGGCGAGGCGCGCCCTGTCGGCGGGGTCGGCGTCGTCGCGCGCGGACTGGGGCAGGCGCACCGCGCTCCCGAGCATGTCAATCATCGCGCGGGCGCGACCCCGCTCGGCGTAGGCCAGGGCCTCGGCGACCCGCTCCCCCCGCGGGTCGCCGAGGCAGAGCGCGACCAGGCCGTCGTAGGGGGCGACGGTCTCGTCGGCGAGGGCCGCGCGCAGCTCGTCGGCGGGCAGGGGGGCGCGCATCGCCTCGATCAGGGCCGTGGCCTGGCGGAAGGCCCGCTCGGCTGCGGCGCGGTCCCCCGTCCGCGCGGCGAGGCGACCGAGCGAGGTGTGGCAGCGCTGGGCCACCTGGGTGGCGCCGAGTTGCTCGGCGTCGCGCAGGGTCTCCTCGAGGCGGCGGCGGGCCCCGCCGAGGTCGCCCGCGGCGCGGGCGGCGTCGCCGGCGAGCCAGCGCAGGGCGAGGAGCTGCCCCCAGGCGCTGGCGGCTCGGAGCGGCCCCTCGGCGCGCGGGGCCGTGGCGAGCACGCCGGCGTAGTCGCCCTCCTGGTAGTGCAGGCCGGCCTCGGCGAGGGCAACCATCGCGGCCCCGACCGGGTTGGCCTCGGCGGCGAAGAGGTCGCCCGCCTCGCCGAGCAGGGCCCTGGCCTCCTCGGCGCGCCTGAGGCGCACGCAGGCCCGGCCGTAGCTGAGCAGGGCGCGGGCCAGCTCGGCGCGCATGCCCAGCTCGCGGAAGGTCGCCGTCACCTGACTGTAGATCGCGGCGGCCTCGGCGGCCAGGTTCAGCTCGAGGTAGGCGTCGGCCAGCTCGAGCTCGGCGACGGCCGACTCGTGGGGCATGGCGAGGGCAGCATAGCGCCGGCGCGAGCGCTCGAGGCAGGCCAGGGCCTCGTCGTAGCGGCCCTGGAAGAGGGCCATGCTGCCCAGGTTGCACTCGATCTCGGCCCGCGTCACCTCGAGGCCGGCCTGCTCGGCCACGGCCAGGGCCCGCTCGTAGAGCGCGGCGGCGGCGTGGAACTGGTGCTGGTGGCTGAGCAGATTGGCCAGGCCGTTATCCACGTAGGCCAACATGCGCCGGTCGCCGGCCGCCTCGAAGCGGGGGCGAGCGGCCTCGTAGTAGCCGCGGGCCTCGTCGTAGCGACCGCGGCGCTCGGCCAGGTTGCCCAGGTTCAGCTCGATGCGACCGGCGGCGGCGAGGTCGCCGTGGGCGAGCAGGGCCGCGCGGGCCCGCAGGCCCACCTCCACGGCCTGCTCGTAGTGACCGAGGCGGGCCAGGGCGAAGACCTTGCCGACCTGTGTGGCGGCGGCGGCGTGCTCCCTGCCGAGAGCGGTGAAGCGGGCGGCGGCCGCGTCAAGGCGCTCGATCGCCGCCTCGACCCGGCCCTCGAGCTGCAGGGCCGCCAGGCCCTCGACCCAGGCGGCGAGGGCGGCGACCTCGGGGTCGTCGTTGGCGGCCGCGAGGCTGGTGAGCGCCCGGGCGGCGACGGCGGCGCGGCGCGGCTCGCTGCTGTAGCTGTCGAAGTAGATCGCCCGCAGCTCCTGGGCCAGGGCGGCGTCGGCCAGGGGCCCGTGGCGCGCGAGCAGCCCCGCGTGCTCGCCGGGGTCGGCGGCGGCCAGCAGGGCGGCCAGGGCGGCGCGGTCCACCTCAGGCCCCCAGCTCGAGCCCGCGGACGACGATCGTGCGCTCGCCGAGGCCGAGCGACAGGTTGTAGCGGCCGGCGCGCACCGGCGCCAGGGCGAACTCGCCGAGGGCGCTCAGCTCGGCGCGGGCCCAGCCGTGGGCGCCGAGCAGCTCGGCCCAGCCGGGGCCGGCGTTGGGGAGGATCTGCCCGCTCACGGCCCAGCCGCCCTCGACCGGCGCGACCCGCAGGTCGAGGTCGTCGCCGCCGGCGCTGAGCAGGAGCTGGCGCTCGCGGGCGGCATCCCCCCTGAGACCGAAGGCGGGGGCGCTGCGGGCGCTGTCGAAGCGCAGTACGGCCTCGACCAGGCCAGGCGGCCGGACCGCGCGCCGCTCGCGAAACAGGGCCTTGATCCGCGCGACCGCCCGGGCCGGCGGCTCGTCGTCCGACGCGTCGCGGGTCAGGGCGAGCAGGCGCTCGGCCCAGGCCATATCGGCGGCGCAGCGCGCGCAGGCGGCGAGGTGGGCGCGCGCGTCGGCGGGGAGGGCCGCCCTGCCCTCGGCCGCGGCGACGAGCAGGCCCAGTGGAAGATGTTCGCCCGTCAGCCCCATAGCCGGCCCTCGCCCGCGGCGCGCTTCTCTGGTTGTAGCATCACCACTAATAGTGCTCGTGCTCGCGCGAAAAATACAGCTTCAGGGGTCAGATCTGCGCGGCGCGCCCTACAGGTCGTCGGGCAGGAGCTCGCGCAGCTTCTTCAGGCAGCGGGCGCGGGTAGGCCCGATGGTGCCCAGGCTCACCCCGAGGGTGGCGGCAATCTCGGCGTAGGAAGGCGGGTCGGGCGTCAGGAAGAGCAGGGTCAGCAGCTCGCGGCAGCGCCCGTCGAGGGCCGCAAGGGCGCGACGGAGCTGGTGCTGGCTCTCGATGCGCAGCACCACGGCGTCGGGCAGGTCGCCCCTGTCCTCCAGCGTCGCGAGGGACTCGATGCCGACGCCCGCCACGCGGGCGGCGACATGCTCGCGCCGGCGGGCGCGCCAGGCCTCGCGGCGCGCGATGCCGGTGAGCCAGGCCGAGAGGCGGGCGGGCTGCTCGATCGTGTCGAGGCGCTCGACCAGGATGGTGAAGACGCGTTGCAGCACGTCGGCCGACAGCTCCTCGTCGAGGCCGGCGCGCCGGGCGATCGCGAAGATCAGGCGCTTGTAGCGATCGACGAGGATATCCCAGGCGGACTCGTCGCCGCGGCGGCACGCCCCGATCAGAACCTCGTCGCTGGGCTCCATTGCTCTGTCCCCATGGTCTGAGCTTAAGGCACAGCATACTCCATATGTGTTTTTGTGTCGAGACGGAGATCAGGGCGGCGGGGGCGGGCCGGCGGGGCCTGTAATCAAAACTTTACGACCGGTTGTGTATTTTTTCACCCTCCCGGCGCCTCTATTCTCACGTCGAGCGACCATATCAAAGAATCTTCCTGGTCGGGTGTCCAGATTCAGGGGACCCGCCCCACTGCCTCAACACCGGCTGCCGGCGGTCTGGCCGCTGGCATAGGCGTGTTGCCCTTGTCCGCTGCGTCGTCAGCGCCCCGCGCTGAAGCGGGGCAAAGGGGGGACTATGAACACTCTGCGAAGAGGCGTGGTCGTATCCTTCGTGGCGCTGCTTGCCCTGGCTTTCGGCCTCTCTAAGCCTGTCCTGGCCTACACCGATCCGCCCAACACCGTCCAGTTCACGCTTGAGGGCTGTCGCAACGACGGCTCGATCACCCTACCCAACGGCGACGGCAACTTTATCTGCCCTGACCCCGCGCCCCTAGGGGGGAACAATTCGGACTACACCACCGGCAACCTGGGCAAGGGCTGGAACGAGCTAGACCTGGTGCCCCATCGCCTGATCACCTCGAACGGCAACAGCGGTGGGCCGGTCACCTACAACGTGATCATCGCGGCCGACTCGCAGACGGGGGGGCGCATCGGCTACGACCTGATCACCCAGCCCATGATTATCGTCGCGCCCGAGCAGAATGCCTTCTCGGACGCCTCGTGCCAGCTCTCCTTCGGACCCCAGATGACGCAGGGCGGAGTGACCGGCGGCGCCGACGTAGTGATCTACCGGGCGCTAACCATCACCCAGGGCTCGCGGACAACCTGCGTGATCGACTGGGCGAACCGGCTCGCCGTCGGGGCCGCACAGTACCCCGGCTCCTCGCTCCAGTCGTACATGTTCGAGCGGAGCGACTTCTCGACCGGCAAGCGGACCATCTCCATCCCCGTCCGCGAGATCAAGCCTCAGGAGCTCCGCAAAGACATGGCGGCGAGCCAGGACGCCAGCCACATCTGGAATATCACCAAGGACCCATCGCCCGCGAACCTAGTCTTCGCCAACACCTGCCTGGCCGACGGCCGCCAGGCCGCGGTCGAGATCACGGTCCGCTGGACGAAGCTGCCGGCCGCGCCGTCGGGCGATGTGACGGTGGTCACCAACATCTACGCCAAGAACCCCGCCAGCCGCCCGATCACGGTTGAGGTGACCGACGTCATCCGTTCGGGCACGACCGACCTCCACACAACGAACTCGGGCCCGGTAGACGTGCCGGCCAACACCGAGATGCTGG
>DAOLDO010000641.1:0-4241 GCA_035327325.1 Chloroflexaceae bacterium
GGCGAAGAGCAGGCCGGTGCGCCCCTCGTCCACCACCTCGGGGAAGCCGCCGAAGCGCGAGGCGACCACGGGCAGGCCGCACGCCTGGGCCTCCACCAGCCCGATCCCGAAGGTCTCGCTGGCGTGGCTGGTGGCCACCAGCAGGTCGGCGGTGCCGTAGAGGCGCGGCAGCTCAGCCCGCTCAACCGCGCCGAGGAAGTGGGCCCGCGGTGACACGCCCAGCTCGCAGGCCAGGGCTTCCAGCCTGGCCCGGTCCTCGCCGTCGCCCGCCACCAGCAGGTGGGCGCCGGGCAGCAGGGGCAGGGCGCGCAGGGCCGTCTCGACGCCCTTCCACGGCTGAAGCCGACCGACGAAGAGCAGGAGCGGCGCGCCCGCGGCGACGCCGAGTCGCCCGCGCAGCCCGGCGTCGGGCGGCACGGGGTGGAAGAGGCCCGTGTCCACCCCGTTGAAGACCACGCGGGGCGTGAATCCGTAGCGCGCGGCCACCGTCTCGGCGTTGAAGCGCGAGCAGGAGACGGCGCCGTCCACGCGGCGGGCCAGGGCCCTATCACCCCGGTAGAAGTCCTCGCCGTGGCAGCCGAGCAGCACCCGCGCGCCGCTGAGGCGCCGGGCGAGCAGGGCGGGGCCCATGTCGTAGGGCTTCTGGAGGTGGATGATGTCGTAGCGGCCGCGCACTAGGGCGGGCAGGGCGGCCACGGCCATGGTCAGCCGCTCGAGCAGCTTGGCCTCGGCGTAGGCCCGGCGCAGGGGCGGCATGGCCTGGAACAAGGCCCTGGGCACGAAAGGGAAGGTCTGCACGCGCACCCCCGGCCCTGCCTCGCGCCGGTCGCCCGCCCCGCCGATCACCGTCACCGCGTGGCCGCGGCCCGCCAGCTCGCGCGCCAGGTCCCACACGAAGCTCTCGACGCCGCCGAACTTTGTCGTCGTGGTCAGGTTGTAGAGGGCGATGCGCATATCCCGCGTATAATACCCGCAATTGGGCCCGGCCCTTGCAGCCGATGGTTATGGCGATCAAAACTCTGCTCAGCTACCTCTTCGTCGGGCTGGCGGCCCTGCTGCCGCGGGCCTTCGCCCTCGGGCGCTACCTGACCGACGACGAGGCCAACTTCTGGATGCGGCGCTCGCACGCCTGGCTCGAGGCGATTGCGGCGGGCGACTGGGCCGCCACGGCGATCTCGACCCACCCTGGCGTGACCACGATGTGGCTGGGCGCGGCGGGCCTCGTGCTGCGCGAGACGCTGCTGGGCTGGGGCCTGCTCGGCGGGCTCGACTTCCCCACCGCCCTGGCCTTCTTCCGGCTGCCGCCCGTGCTCGCCCACGTCGGCGGGGTGCTGCTGGGCTACTGGATGCTGCGCCGGCTCCTGCCAGGGCCTTTAGCCCTCCTGGCGGCGGCCCTCTGGGCCCTGGACCCCTTCTTCATCGGCTACAGCCGGCTGCTCCACGTGGACGCCCTGGCCGGCACCTTCGCCACGCTGAGCCTGCTTGCGGCGTGCTGCGCGTTTCAGATGGCCGTGCCGAGCTTGACCAAGGACCAAAGACCAAAGACCAGGCCCGGCGTGGTTGGTCTTTGGTCCTTGGTCTTTGGTCCAACTCCGCGCTCACAAGCATTGGGCCCCGCGTGGCTGGTCGCCTCGGGCCTCTTCGCGGGGCTGGCGATGCTGAGCAAGTCGCCCGCGGTGGCCCTGGCGCCGGCGGTGGCCCTGGTGGCCTGGCTGGCGGCCTGGGGGCGGAACGGGACGCCGTGGCCGCGCCCGGCCACAATCGGGGCCCTGGCCGTCTGGGGGCTGGTGGCCGCGGCGACGGTCTTCGCCCTGTGGCCGGCCCTGTGGGCGAGCCCGCTGCGGGCCTACGCCGAGCTGCGCACGGGCGTGGCGGTCGAGGGCGCCCAGCCCCACATGACCGGCAACTTCTTCCTGGGGCGGCGCGACGAGGCGCCCGGCCCCCTGTACTACGCGGCGGCCCTGCCCCTGCGCCTGACGCCCTGGGGCCTCGCCGGCCTGCTCCTGCTGCCCCTGGCCTGGCGCCGCGCGCCCGCCCGGGGCGACTACCGCCCGCTTCTGGCGGCCCTCGCGGCCTTCGCCCTGATCTTCGTGGTCGCCCTGACGCCCTTCCCCAAGAAGTTCGACCGCTACCTCGTGCCGATCGCGCCCGCCCTGGCCATCCTCTCCGCCGCGGGGCTGTACGCCCTCCCCCCCCGCCCCCCGCTCCCTGAGCGGGAGCGGGGGAGCCCGCGCCAGGCAGCCCCGCGTCATGGGGCGGCCCTGGTCGCCGTCGTGTGCGCGGCGGCGATCGCCAACGCGGCGTGGTGGCACCCCTACGCCCTGCTGGCCTACAACCAGCTGTTGGGGGGCGCGCCGGCGGGCGCCGCCACCTTCCGCGTGGGCTGGAGCGAGGGGCTCGAGCAGGTGGCGGCCTGGCTCAACGCCCAGCCCGACATCACCGGGGTGGCCGTCACCGCCGAGCGCACCACCTCGCTCAACCCGTACCTGCGCCGCGGGGCCCAGGCCGACTTCCCCGTCGGCGGGCGGCTCCACCGCGAGAACGGCTACGTGGTGGTCTACGTCGCGCAGGTGCAGGGCGGGCCGCCGCCGCCACCCTTCGACCGCTTCTACGGCGAGACCGTGCCGCTGCACACGGTGCGCCTCCACGGGGTGGACTACGCCTGGATCTACCAGGTGCCGCCGCCCGTGGCCCACACCCGCCCCGCCGGCTTCGGCGCCGAGCTCGAGCTGCTGGGCTACGACCAGGCGGCCGAGGCGCGGCCAGGGCAGCCCGTAAACCTCAGGCTGCTCTGGGAGGCGCGGACTCGCCCCGCCGCCGATTACTGGCTCTTCGCCCACCTGGTCGGGCCGGACGGGCGGCGCTACGCCCAGGTTGACCAGCCCTACCCGACCAGCCAGTGGGCGCCCGGGCGCTTCGTCGCCGCCGAGCTGCCCTTCCCCCTGCCCGCCGACCTCCCCGCCGGCACCTACAGGCTGCTCGTCGGCCTCTACGACCCCGCGACCGGCGAGCGTCTGGCCCTGGGCGGCGCCCCGCCGGCCGACCCCACCCTCAGTGGCCCCGACGCGCTCAAGCTGCTGGAGCTGACGGTGCGCTGAGGCCCCGCGCCTGGCCGGGCCTGCCTCCAGCCACCCGGTCGGCAGCCAGGCGCAAGGGCCCGGCGCGGCTCTTGCAGGGTGGTGGTGCGCACTCTGAGGCGCGGCGGACACGAGAGCGAGGAGAGTATGGGCGAAGCGTTTCTGCTGACACGGGCGCTCCTGCAATTCGGCGATACCCGTGACGACCTGCGCGGCGACCTATCGGCCGCGGCGATCACCCCGGACGGGAGCCTCTGGGTCGCATCAGACGAGCTCCACTCGGTCGAGCGGCTGAGCCAGGTGGCGCCCTACGTCTTCGACGCGCACCGGCCGTTTCCGCTCGGCACCTTCGTGCCCCTGCCCGACCCCGAGGGCGAGGTGGACATCGAGGGCATGGACTATCACGACAGCTACATCTGGCTGGTCGGCTCCCACAGCCTCAAGCGCAAAAAGGTCAAGGGCAAGCAGACGGCCAAGGATATCGGCCGCCTCGCCACGGTGAAGCCCGAGCCCAACCGCTTCCTGCTGGCCCGCATCCTGGTCGTCGGCGATATGCTCTTCACCTCCTGCTCGCACCCCGAGCGGCCGGAGACACTACTCACCGCCGCGCACCTGGAGCTGCGGGACGAGGGCAATGTGCTGACCGAGGCCCTGAGCGAGGACGAGCATCTCGGGCCGTTTCTCTCCTTCCCCCTGGGCGACAAGGAGAACGGCTTCAACATCGAGGGGCTGGCGGCCCGCGGCAACCGCCTCTTCCTGGGGCTCCGCGGGCCGGTCCTGGACGGCTGGGCGATCCTGCTGGAGCTGGAACTGGCCGAGGGTCAGCCCGGCGTGCTGACGCTGCAGCAGGCCGACGGCTGGGCGCGACCCTACCGCAAGCACTTCCTCAACCTCGACGGCCTCGGGATCCGCGAGCTGCAGCTCCACGGCGACGACCTGCTCATCCTCGCGGGGCCGACCATGCACGTCGAGGGGGCCATGCAGCTGTACCGGCTGAACGACGCCCTCGGCCACGACGACGACTCGCTCTCGAGCCGCGACACGGGCGACCTCTGCCCGGTCTTCGACCTGCCGTTCACGATCGGGGCCGACCACGCCGAGGGCCTGGCCTGCCTGCCGTGCCTGGGCGCGGACGCGGCCCTCATGGTCCTCTACCACACCCCG
>DAOLDO010000642.1:0-4235 GCA_035327325.1 Chloroflexaceae bacterium
CGCCGCCCGCCGCGGCGCCGGCTTCGTCGCCATCGTCGGCGCCGAGGAGCGCCGCGGCCGCACCGTGGTCTGGCGCGACCTCGCGCGTCGCGACGAGCGACGCCTGGCCCTCGACGAGCTCGACGGGCTGTAGGCCCACCATAAAGGACGCAGGATGAACGAAGAAGCCCGCGCCGGCGCCGCCCCGCAGCCCGGCGCCGGAGAGACGCCCCTCTGGGGCCGCTACGCGGAGCTGCGGCCCGCCGAGCTCGAGCGGATCCGCGCCGAGGCGCCCGTCGCCTACCTGCCCTGGGGCGGCCTCGACTGGCACGGCCCCCACCTGCCCCTCGGCCTCGACGGCTTCGTGGCCGAGTCCGTCGCCGAGCGGGCGGCCAGGCGCACCGGCGGCGCCCTGCTGCCCGTCACCAGCTGGCCCGCAGCCAGCGTGCCCCACCCCGCCTCGGTCGGCATCGGCGGCGCCACCCTGCGCGCCGTGCTCGCCGATATCTTCGCCGGCCTCGCCCGCTCCGGCTGGCGCGTCGCCGTCCTGATCAACGGCCACTACGGCCCCGCCCACGATCTCGCCACCATGGCCGCCGCCGAGGACGCCATCGCCCGCCACGGCCTGCTCGCCCTCGCCGTCCCCCCCCTCGCCCTCGTTGACGAGGAGATGCTCGACCACGGCGGCCTCTGGGAAAGCTCCGTGCTGCTCGCCACCCGCCCTGACCTGGTGGACCTCGCGGCCCTCGGCAGCACGCCCCTGCGCCCCGCCGACAGCGGCGTGGTCGGGCGCGACCCGCGCGATACCGCCTCGCCTTCCCTCGGCCTCAGCGCCCTCAGCCTGGCCCTCGAGCGCGTCATCGCCGCCGTCGCCGACCTGCTCGCCAGGGGCGACCCCGCCCCCCTCCACGCCCTCTACGCCCGCCGCCGCGAGCGCTACCAGTCCTTTGTCGCCCGCTACGGCAGCGACCCCGACCAGGCCACCCTCGCCTGGTGGGCCGAGCTGAGCGCCGAGTAAGTTCATAACCCTATGCTACGCTTCGCCATCCCCTCCAAAGGCTCCGGCTACGACGCCGCTCTCGCCCTGCTCGAGAGCTGCGGCCTGCGCGTGGTGCGCGCCAATCCCCGCCAGTACACCGCCACCCTCCGCGGACTCCCCGACACCGAGGTGCTGCTCCACCGCCCCGCCGATATCGTCGAGAAGGTGGCCGAGGGCAGCATTGACATCGGCATCACCGGCTACGATCTTGTCGCAGAGCAGCGCGGCGACGACGAGGAGCTGCTGACGGTCTACGACGACCTGGGCTTCTGGCGCGTCGAGCTGGTCTTCGCCGTCCCCCAGGGCTGGGTGGACGTGAGCGGCTGGCGCGATCTGGCCGACCTCGCCGTCGAGCTGCGCGCCAAAGGCCGCCGCCTGCGCATCGCCACCAAGTACCCCGAGACGGTGCGCCGCTTCTGCTTTGCCCAGGGCATCAACGACTTCGAGCTGATCGACTCGCAGGGCGCCACCGAGGCCGCCCCTAGCCTCGGCTACGCCGACATCATCGCCGACATCACCGAGACCGGCACCGCCATCCGTGACAACCGGCTCAAGATCGTCGGCGGCCCCATCCTGCGCTCCCAGGCCGTCCTCGTCGGCAGCCGGCGCACCCTGCGCGGCGACCAGGGCCGCCTCGCCCTGGTCCGCCAGCTGCTCGAGCTGATCGAGGCCCGCCGCCGCGGCCGGCTCTTCTACTCGCTCACCGCCAACCTCGCCGGCCAGTCGGTCGAGGCCGTCGGCCGCCAGGTGACCGCCCGCGTCGAGCTGGCCGGCCTCCAGGGCCCGACCATCGCGCCCGTCTGGAGCAAGTTCGCCGACGAGGGCGGCCCGCAGTGGTTCGCCGTCAACCTCGTCGTGCCCCAGGAGGAGCTGCTGCCCGCCGTGGCCCACCTGCGCGGCATCGGCGCCGTCAGCATCAGCACCGTGCAGGTCCAGCACGTCTTCAAGGCCCAGAGCGACGCCTACGCGCGACTCGTGGCCGCGCTGTCGTAGGGAGGATATGATGCCCGACGCCTACGCCGCCGCCGGCGTGAACATCGCCGCCGCCACCCGCGCCAAGGAGCTGATGGGCGCCGCCGTGCGCTCCACCCACGGCCCCGCCGTCCTCGCCGGCATGGGCGCCTTCGGCGGCTGCTTCGACGCGGGCCTGGCCCTGGCCGGCCTGCGCCGGCCCGTCCTCGTCAGCAGCGCCGACGGGGTCGGCACCAAGACCCTCGTGGCCGCCGCCCTCGGTCGCTACGACACCGTCGGGCAGGACCTGGTCAACCACTGCGTGAACGACATCCTGGTCCAGGGCGCCCGCCCCCTCTTCTTCCTCGACTACGTCGCCGCCGCCGCCCTTGACCCCCAGCAGGTGGCCGCCATTGTCGGCGGGGTCGCCGCCGCCTGCCGCGCCGTCGGCTGCGCCCTGATCGGCGGCGAGACGGCCGAGATGCCCGAGGTCTACGCGCCCGGCGCCTTCGACCTGGCCGGCACGATCGTTGGCGTGGTCGAGCACGAGGCCATGCTCCCCCGCCCCGACGTGGCCCCCGGCGACGCCCTGCTCGCCCTCCCCTCCACCGGCCTGCACACCAACGGCTACTCCCTCGCCCGCCGCGTCGCCGCGCAGGACGGCTACGGCGCCCGTCCGCCCATCCTCGGCGGCCAGAGCGTGGGCGAGGCCCTGCTCGCGACCCACCGCTGCTACCTGACCGAGGTCGAGGCCCTGCGCGCCGCCGCGCCCCTTAAGGCCCTGGCCCACATCACCGGGGGCGGCGTCTTCGATAACCTGCCCCGTGTGCTGCCCGCCGACCTCGGCGCGACGATCGAGCGCGGCAGCTGGGAGGCCCCGCCCATCTTCGCCTACCTGGTCGAGCGCGGCGGCCTGGCCGAGGCCGAGGCCTTCCACGCCCTCAACATGGGCCTGGGCATGCTCGCCGTCGTGGCCGAGGAGCACGTCGCCGCCGCCCTCGCCGCCGCCCCCGAGGCCCGCCGCGTGGGGACGATCGTGGGCGAGCCTGGCGTGCGGCTCGTCTAGAGGTGTGAGGCGTGAGTCGCTCGCGGCGCTCGCTGGGTGAGGTGTGACGCCGCCACGAGCATGGCCGTGCGAGCTTCACACCTCACACCTCACACCTCACACCTCACAGCACGGGATCCAACAATGGCAGAGCCGATCACCTTCACACCGGCGTCCTCCCTCTCGCTCGAGGCCCTGGCCGAGCTGTTCACCCGCTCGTTCGAGGCTTACTTCTACCCGGGCGTGACCACGCCGGCCATCCTCGCCCGGCGCGTCGCCGCCGAGGATATTGACCTCGTGCGCTCGGTGGTGCTGACCGTCGGCGGCCAGCCCGCCGGGGTCGCGCTGCTCGCCCGGCGCGGCGCCCGGGCCTGGTGCGCGGGCTTCGGCGTCGCCATGGCCCACAGGGGGCGCGGCCTCGCCCACGCCCTCGCCGCCGAGCTGATCCGCCAGGCCCGCGAGGCCGGCGCCCGCGCCCTGACCCTCGAGGTGCTCACCCGCAACACCGCCGCCCTGCGCGTCTACGAGGCCGCCGGGCTGACGATCCGGCGCCGCCTGCTCGTCCTCGCCTGGCGCCCGGGCGACGAGGGCCGCCCGGAGGCCGCGCCCCTGGAGGAGCTGCCGCCCGACGAGCTGGTCCTCGGCCACTTCGCCGCCCTCCACCCCGCGCCCGCCGCCTGGCAGCGCGAGCCGGCGGCCCTCCTGGCCCTGCCCGACCTGCGCGGCCTCGCCCTGGGCGAGGGGGGCGCGCTGGCCGCCTACGCTCTGGTCAGCGGCGACGAGACCGGCCTGCGCCTGGCCGACCTCGGGGCCCGCGACGAGCCCGCCGCCCGGCGCCTGCTGGCCGCTCTCCAGGCCCGCGCCGCCAGCCTCACCAGCGTCAACGAGCCCGCCGAGAGCCCCCTCACCCCCGCCTTCCTCCGCTCCGGCTTCGTCGTCGCCGACGAGCAGCACGAGCTAAGGTGTGAGCTGTGAGGTCTGAGAAGGAGGTAGCTGTGGAGTACGGTCCAAAGCTCGCCGAGGGCAAGACCAAGGTCATCTACGCGCACCCGGACGACCCGGCCCTGGTGATCATGGTCCATAAGGACGGCATCACCGCGGGCGACGGCGCGCGGCGCAGCGAGATCCCCGGCAAGGGCGCCCTGGCCGGGCGCACCACGGCCAATGTCTTCGCCCTGCTCAACCGGGCCGGCGTGCCGACCCACTTCGTCGCCGCGCCCG
>DAOLDO010000643.1:0-4233 GCA_035327325.1 Chloroflexaceae bacterium
CTCTACTACACCTACAGGCGCGCCGGCCAGGGCTACGGCGGCAGCCCCCCCGCCGGCGCCGCCGAGCCGCCTCTGCGCGTGGTGGTCGGCACGCCCCAGAACAGCCGCCTGATCACCAATGTGCGCGTGGCGGCCAGCCTGCGCGACCGCAGCTACGGCCACGCCGTCGGCGAGCTCTTCACCGGCGAGGTCCCCTTCGCCCAGTACTACCTCTTCGGCCTCCCCGTCTCCACCGTCGGCGCATCGGCCATCAGCATCGAGGGCGGTGCCCGCGTCACCAACAAGAGCACCGTCGGCGTCGCCTTCGCCGGCCTCACCGGGGCGCCCACAGGGGTCCGCTGGAGCTGGGGCGCCCCGCCCGCCGCGAACGCGCCGTACAGCCCCTTCAACTCGGCCAGCCCGACGATCGCGGTCCCGGTGCCGCCGGCCGCGAGCCCGAATTGCGCGCCCCTCACGCTCTACACCCAGCTGCGCTCGGCCGAAGCCGAGCAGCAGGCGCCCAACAGCGCCACGATCCTGCTCGACCGGGCCGTCCAGGCCGAGTACTTCGTCTCGGGCGTGCCGCCGGCCCTCGACCCGCGCTACACCCGCACCCTGAGCGCCAGCGTCACTATCTACAGCGCCGCCGACTGCGCCGGGTTGGCCGCCGCCGCCGTGGCCGGCCCCGTGCCCGGCGGCACCCTCAGCCTGCCCGTGGCCGGCCGGCCCCTCTTCCAGCAGACCATCCCTCTCACCGGCGATCCGGCGACGCCGGGCCCCAAGGCGCTCGCCTTTGTCTCCAGCGACCTCGCCGGCAATAGCACGCCCGCGCCGATCACCAGGACCGTGATCTACGACCCCGTCGCGCCCACCCTGCGCGGCGCCGCGCCCGAGAGCGCCGGCACCCTGGTGCCGAACCCCAAGGGCACGTCGCAGCTCACCCTCGCGCTCAACAGCTTCGACGCCACCGACGTCGGCGGCGTCGTGGCCGGGATCGAGCTCGTGGCCACAGCCCCCGCCCGCGGGGGCGCGGCCACCACCAGCGCGCCGCTGCGCCTGCCCTTCAGCCGGATGGACCAGGTGACGCGCAACGACGACGGCACCCTGAACCTGCGCGCCACCTTCAGCCTGCTCGAGCTCTTCGCCCCCGCCCAGCTCGCGCCCGGCACCTACAGCTTCGAAGTGCGGGCCCTCGACGGGGCAGGCAACGCCAGCGAGGAGCGCCTGGCCCTCGCCGAGAGCCTGCCCACCCTCACCTTCCCCGCCTGGGCGCCCCTGCTGCGCCGCTAGCCCGCCGATCAGGTCGAGGCGCTCACAACCAGGTTGTGAGCGCCTTCTAGTGCTCGTGGTCCGTCGCCAGCGGCGGCGGCGCCTCGGCGCCTCGGGCGGCGAGCAGGCCCCGCATCAGCTCGTTCTCCTGCTGCTGCCCGCGCACGATCGACTCGGCCAGGCGCTGCACCTCGGGCCGCGCGCCCGCGTCAAGGGCGGCCCGCGCCATGACCACGCCGCCCTCGTGGTGGGTGATCATCAGCTGGAGGAAGCGCGCCTCGGCCTCGGCCACAGGCAGGGTCCGCAGCGCGTTGACCTCGCCCTGGGGCGCCATGCCCATCGCCTCGGCGTGGCCGGCCATCGGCGCCTCTTCGCCGGCGAAGGGCCGGCCCCAGACCTCGAGCCAGCCGGCCATACGGCCCGACTGGTTCTGCTGGGTCAGGATGATGTCGTCGGCGAGCACGCGCACTGTCTCGTCCGCGGCCCGGTCGCGCATGATCAGGGCCATTTCGACCGCCTGCTCGTGGTGGGCGATCATGTCGCGGGCGAAGCGCACCTCGGCGCTGCCCTCGCCGGGCGGGCGGTTCAGCCAGAGTGCGGCCGCGAGCGAGAGCAGTGCCGCCCCGAGCACCAGGCCCGCCACGGCCGGCAGCCCGAGGGCGCGTGGCCGCCGCTCCTCGGCGGGCGGCTGCGATGAGATTGGCTGATCCATGGCTCTTCTCAGTCTGCGGGGCGCCTCGCGCCGGCCCTACCGCTCGGCCGGCGTGCCCACGCCGCCCACGCACGAGGCCCCCGGCTCGGGCGTCTGCTGGCCCTGGCGGTACTTCGCGATGAACCGCGGCAGCCGCTCGTCGCCCGCGCTGTCCACCTTGAGCTGCACGCCCCAGGCGCTCGCCGCCACGGGCGCGTCGAGGTCGGGGTAGGGCGACAGCAGCGTGTAGCTGCGCCCGCGCACCAGGCCGCGCAGCTGCTCCACCTGGTCGGCCGGGAGGTCTGGCCTGTAGGCCACCCAGACCGCGCCGTGCTCCATCGAGTGCACCGCCAGCTCGTTGCGGACGGGCTCGTTGTAGATGCCGCAGTTCTGCCACGACGCGGCGTGCTCGCCGCCCACAGGCGGGCTCTGGGCGTAGTTGACCACGCCGCTCACGTGTACGTTCCCGGGGAAGGGGCCGTAGCGCTGCTCCCCCTCGATCACCGCTGTCTGCCGGCTGAACTCGAAGACCAGCCCGCCGATGATCGCCGCCGCCGCGATCCCCGCGATCACCCAGATCCAGTTCACCCCGCCGCCCGATCTGCGCCGGCGCGCCGCCGAGGAGCGCCGTTTGGAGGCTGTCTTGCTCATTGCTGGTGTGTCTCTTCGCCCCGGGGTCGAGGCCTGTGCGCTGTCATCATGCGCCTATAATAGTACCATTCTTCCCAAAGTAGCGAAGATGGGAATAGGATAAGAAATGCGCCGCGCCCTGCTCGCCCAGCTCCCCGTCCCCAGCAGCCCCGCCCTCAATACCCCCCTCGCCGCGGGCTACCTCGCCGCCTACGCCGAGGCCCGGGGACTGGGCGAGCGCTGGGCGCTCGAGCTGCTCCCCCGCGCCCTGGCCGACCGCGCCGGCGACGCGGCCCTGGTCGAGGCGATCGTCGCCCGCCGCCCCGACCTGCTCGCCCTCAGCCTCTACACCTGGAACAGCGAGCGCACCCTCGCGGTCGCCCTGCGTGTGAAGGAGCGCCTCCCCGGCCTCATCGTCGTCGCCGGCGGCCCCGAGGTGCAGGCCGACAACGGCTGGCTGCTTGGCCACTCCGCTCTCGACCTGGCAGTCATCGGCGAGGGCGAGCAGACCTTCGCCGAGCTGCTCGCGCGCATCGCCGACGCGGGCCCGCCCGACCTGACGGGCCTCGCCGATATCCCCGGCCTGGTCGTGAGGGCGCCCGACGGCAGGCTCCTCTTCGGCCCCGAGCGCGTCGCCCTCGGCGACCTCTCGGTCGTCCCCTCGCCCTACCTGGCCGGCCACCTCGAGCTGCCGGCCGACGGCATGCTGATGGTCGAGGTCTCGCGCTGGTGCCCCTACAGCTGCGGCTTCTGCCTCTACGGGCGCAGCATGGGGCCGCGCCTGGGCAGCCGCTACTTCGGCCTCGAGCGGGTCCTCGCCGAGATCGCCTGGGGCCGCGAGCGCGGCGTGCGCAGGGTCCACTTCGTCGAGGCCAACCTGAACCTGGTGCCGCTCTTCTGGCCGCTCATGGGCGCCCTGGCCGAGCTGAACGCCGACCGCCGGCTCATTTTCTACGCCGAGCTGCGCGGCGAACACCTGACCGACGAGGTGGTGGCCGCCCTCGACGCCGCCAACGTGCGCGTGGTCGAGGTGGGCCTCCAGACCGCCAACCCGGCCGCCCTGCGGGCCTCGCACCGCCGCACCGACCTGGCGAAGTGGGCCGCCGGCACTCGCCGGCTCTACGCCCGCGACATCACGGTCCTGCTCGACGTCATCCTGGGCCTGCCCGCAGACGACGCCGCCGGCGTCGCCACGACTCTGGACTTCCTCAAGCGCGAGTCTCTGGGCCCCTACGACGCCTTCACGCTCCAGGTCCTGCCTGCCACCGCCACGCGCCGCGAGGCCGACCAGTACGGGCTGGCCTACCAGGACCGGCCCCCCTACTATGTGCTTGCCACGGACCGGCTGCCTTACGCCGAGCTGCGCCGGCTCCGCCGCGCGCTGAAGGAGCGCGCCGGCCTCGACCCGGACGCCGTCGAGGGCGCCCCCACGCCCCGCGCCGACGCGCTCGACTGTCCGCCGCGGGAGCGGGATGGCCTGGTCGAGGGGGCGTGGCTCGCCGGCCCCGCCGTCGGCGCGGGCGACGACAAGCCCGGGGCGCCCCTGGACGCGCCCGAGGAGCTCGCCGCCCTGGCCGAGCGCCTGACGCTCCACGCGGACGTCGTGCTTCCGGCCGCGCGCCTCGGCGCCCTCGCGCCCGTCCTGTCGCGCTGGATCGCCGCCA